>WFPN01000310.1 GCA_015487535.1 Aquificaceae bacterium | reverse complement strand
CCCCCATCTTCCTCCTCCCAGTACTGCAAACTCCATAGTGTTAGGATTATACTATTCGTGACAAAATGCTAAGAAGTGCCCTCGAGGAGTTCCTCTACTGGATCATATCCTTCCTCATAAACCTGATCCTGTTTTCGCTCCTCACCACCGTGTTCATAGTCAAGGTTAAGGAGATCCCCGAGTTTTACCCCCTCAGGGTTGAGATAAGGGAGCTCAAGGTGGAGAAACCTAAAAAACCCCGTTCGGTGGTCAGGGCCAAGTCCACGGCCAAGAAGACTGTGGCCAAGAAGGTCAGCGGTTCCGCAAAGAAGAGGAAAGCTGGGGCAACAGTTAGCTCCGCTTTGGAGAAAGGGGACGTGAAGGTCCCAGTCCAGAAGGAGGAGGACGTATCAGTTCTCGCGGAGCTAGAAAAGAAGATAGAGAGCAGGTTAAGGAAGAAGGAAAAGGTAAAGAAGGAGGTGGGCAGCATATCGGCGGTTGTCACGGGTAAGGAGGTGAGGATAAAGGGCGGTACGAGGAGGATAGTATATACTCCTCCCGTTCCCGAGCTTATCTCCAGCGAGTTTCCGAGCGGGGTAAGGATAAGGATATGGGTGGCTCCCGACGGGAGTGTGATCAAGGCACTCCTTCTTCAGAGGAGCGGAAGTGTTAATATAGATAATACCTTACTTTCCTTCGTAAGGGGCATAAGGTTCGAGAAGGTACAGGAGCAGGAAGTGCAGGTTGGAGAGATAACCTTCAGCTTTCAGGGAGGTTAGAAGATGGGTATCGGCAAGGTCGTCAGGATGGAAAGGATAATGAACAGGAGTACCAAGAGAACGATAATCGTCCCGATGGACCACGGGGTGAGCTCGGGTCCCATAGAGGGGATAAGGGATATAAAGCTGGCGGTCGATAGGGTCGCCGAAGGTGGAGCGAACGCCGTTGTTCTGCACAAAGGTATGGTTAGGGCCGGACACAGGGGAGGAGGAAGGGATATAGGTCTTATTGTTCATCTCTCGGCTTCCACGGACCTATCTCCTTCCAAGAACGACAAGGTCCTCGTGTGTAGCGTGGAGGAGGCCATAAGACTGGGAGCGGACGCAGTTTCTATACACGTAAACATAGGGGCGGATCTGGAAAGAGAGATGCTCAGAGACTTCGGTGTGGTCTCCAGAGCGTGCGAGGAGTGGCAGATTCCCCTTCTCGCTATGGTTTACGGAAGAGGTCCCAAGATAGAAAACCAGTACGATCCCAAGGTGGTGGCCCACTGTGCGAGGATAGGAGCGGAGCTGGGAGCGGATATAGTGAAAGTCCCTTACTCGGGAGATCCAGAGAGCTTCCGGTTGGCGACTGAAGGCTCACCAATACCCGTGGTGATAGCGGGTGGGCCGAAGATGAAGTCCGAGAGAGACGTCCTGGAGATGGTCTATGGCGCCATAAAGGCGGGGGCCTCGGGTCTCTCGATCGGCAGGAACATCTTCCAGGCTAAAGATCCGGCCCTCATGGTGAGGGCTATGGCCAAGATAGTTCACGAGGGTGGGACTGTGGAGGAGGCCCTCCAAATACTGGAAGAGGGTTAATAGAAAAACTCAGGAGGTATCCAATGGGACTTCTCGAGGGAAAGAAGGCGCTTATTACTGGGGTGGCCAACGAGAGGAGCATAGCTTACGGTATAGCCAAGTCCTTCCACAGGGAGGGGGCAGAACTCGCCTTCACCTATGCGAACGACAAGCTCAAGAAGAGGGTTGAGGAGATAGCTCGGGAGTTCGGCAGCGAGCTGACAACGAAGTGTGACGTATCCCTTGACGAGGACATCACAGCACTTCGGGACTTTCTGAAGGATAAGTGGGGAGGGCTCGATATAATCGTCCACTCGGTAGCCTTCGCCCCCAAGGAAGAGTTCAAGGGTGGCGTGATAGATACCTCAAGGGAAGGCTTCAAGATAGCGATGGACATATCCGTTTACTCTCTGATAGCGATGACCAGAGAACTCCTCCCCCTTATGGAGGGGAGGAACGGGACTATAGTAACCCTATCTTACTACGGGGCGGAGAAGGTCGTTCCTCACTACAACGTCATGGGAATAGCGAAGGCCGCCCTCGAGAGCACCGTAAGGTACCTCGCCTACGACATAGCCAAACACGGACATAGGATAAACGCCATATCCGCTGGGCCCGTCAAGACTCTTGCCGCCTACAGTATAACGGGCTTTCATCTCCTGATGGAGCACACAACTAAGGTGAACCCTTTCGGGAAGCCGATAACTATAGAGGACGTGGGGGACACGGCCGTGTTCCTCTGCAGCGAGTGGTCGAGGGGTATAACGGGAGAGGTAGTCCACGTCGATAACGGCTACCATATAATGGGCGTGTTCGGTAGGGAGGAGGAGATAAAGGAAGAGGTTTTCCAAAAGTGAGCCTCAGGCCCACCAACGTCCCGCTGACTGTAAAAGATTTCGACGACGAGAGGTGCGGTGTCTGTGCTGGGTGCGGATGTGCCTGCGGCTATATAGCCTACATAAAGGAAGGGAGGCTGATTGATCTCTACGGACATCCTCACGATCCCAACGGTATAGGTAGCCTATGTACAAAGGGTATAACGCTCATCCAGGAGGCTACACAGAACCCGCTACGTATAACCAAACCTCTGATTAGGGAAGGGGACAGCTTCAGGGTGGCAAGTGTTGAAGAGGTGAGGAGGTGGATAAACGACAACCTGAAGGGTAAGATCGCCGTATTCTTGGACAGGTTCGCCGACCTGAAGGACTACGCGCTTGCCAAGGGGATAAGCGAACACGTTTACTCGGATTCGGTGTACCTTCCCTTCAGAGCCTCCACACTGAGGCCCCAGGAGTGGAGGGAGCAGAGGGTTATTCTCTCCCTCGAGTGCGATCCCGTGTTTTCCGAGGTGATGTCCACCAGGTGGCTGGTCGATGCCTTCGAGAGATCGTCCTACATACTCTCCATCTCCTCACGTTACGAGACGATCTCCGCCAAAGCCACAGAGAGGTTGCTGTTAAAACCGCCCCGCACGGTTAGGTTCCTGGAAGAGGTGGCGGATAAGCTCGAGGGAAAGGAAAGGGATTACGAGTTCGAGGACAAGGTAGAGAAGCTGGCAAGAGCCTTCAGCCTGATAAAAGAGTCCCTCATACTCATAGGCGAGACACTCCTCAGATCCCCGTGGAGGGGGAACGTTATAGACGCCCTTAGGAGAATAAGGAAGAAGGTAAGGGTGAACTACTCCATAGTTGGAAACATATCACCCCTGTCTGTTAAGGAGATAGGAGACTTCAAGAGTGAGTTCGACGAGTTCGATGCCTTGGTGCTGTTTGGAAACCCTGCCCTGTACATGTCTGAAGAGGAGCTCAGAGCACTGTCTAGTAAGAAGGTTCTCAGCTTCCAGATATTTCCAAACCTCACGGCCCATCATTCCGACGTGGTCCTGCCAGCCAGCCTTTTCCCCGAGAGGGAGTTCTTCGGCTACAAGAACGGCTTCGGCTTTGCCTTCTACTCGCCGAGTACATTGGATAAGCCGGAAGGCGTCGTACCTCCCGAGGATATTTTCGGGATAACTCCCGATGTAAGTGGATACCTCTCGGAGCTCGGTGTGGAGATGAGCGATCTCAAGGAAGCTGAGGGAGGGCTCGATATAGACCTTCCCACCGTGGAGGAGTGGGATGGGGATGTGGAGAGGGCCAAGCTACAGGATGAGGAGTTCTACATAGTTTGTGATAGCACCCTTGTGGACGAGGTAGGGCACTGGAACGTGTGGACCCACGAGATAGAGAGGGAACAGCTGGCCCAAATGAGCGAGGATACGGCCAGGGAACTCGATGTGAGAGGGGAGATAGAGGTAATGGGAGTTAAGCTGAAGGTAAAGATAAACAACAACGTGGCGAAGGGAGTTGTGTTCGTTCCCAACTCCTTTGAGGAAACGCAGCCCTTCGATCCGGGGGTCAGAGTGGGAAGGATCCTGAAGAACGCAGCCTACAGGGTGGAGAGCTTGCGGTTAAAATAATAGATCCACGGAGGTAAGAGGATGAACATCGAGTTCAGGGGCGTTGACGTCCAGATAACCGACGCCATGAAGAGCTTCATCGAGGGTAAACTGAAGAGGTTCAACAGATACCTGAAGGAGGCGGGGGAAGACCAGGTTGAGGTGATAGTGTCCATTTCAGCAGTTCGTGCCAGGCATAAGGATTACGCGGGGGATAGCAAGCCCATAGTTTACAGGGTGGATATGCACATGTACCTTAAGAACCTCCCCCACGGTTCGATCCACGCCTGGGAGGAGGACACGGACGTATTCACGGCACTAGACCAGGTCCTGGATGAGATAGAGAGGCAGCTCATAAAGCTGAAGCAGAGGAGGCTCGAGCAGAGGAGGGTATCTGCAAAGATAAAGGAGCAGATGCACACACCGGAGACCTTACCTCCCGAGGAAAGGGAAAGACCCCAGATAGTTGAAGAGGAGCTCGCCGTGGAGAAGCCGATGAGCGTCGAGGACGCCATGTTCGAGCTAGAGCAGACTGGGGCCTTCTTCATACCCTTCGTGGACATAGATACCGGAGACCTCAAGATCCTTTACAGGAAGAAGGGAGGGAACTACGGACTCATAACGACCAAGTGCAAACTCATGTAGATCCGTTATGGAATACAGGTTCAGATTTCTAAGGTTTAGGTTCTTCTCTTACGTGGTCTCTGCGCTTCTCGTTGTTGGGAGCCTGGTGCTGCTCTTTACTAAGGGTCTGAACCTAGGTCTCGACTTTACGGGGGGCAGGGTCGTAGAGGTAAAGTTCGAGAAAAAACCCGAGATAGGTGAGCTCAGGAGCGCACTCAAGAAAGCCGGCGTGGAGTCTTTCCTGGTTCAGGAGACCAAGGAGGGAACCTACATAGTGAAGATACGTGAGGGTGAGAACGTATCACGCGTTAAAGATGCCCTCAGGAAGCTGGGGAGCTTCGAGCTCATAAGGGAGGAACGGATAGGCGGTGTGATAAGCGAAGAGCTCAGGAGGAAGGCTGTCCTAGCGATACTTACCGCTCTGGCAGGGATACTCGTGTACCTTGCCTTCCGCTTCAAACCCGTCTGGGGAATAGGTGCACTTATAGCGCTGGTCCACGACGTTCTCATAGTCGTAGGCTCGTACTCGCTCACCTACAGGGAGGTAAACCTGGAGGTGGTCTCCGCACTCCTCATAGTTGCCGGTTACTCGGTTGCGGATACGGTGGTAATCTTCGACAGGATAAGGGAGAACCTGCGGATCCGCAAGAGCCTTCCCCTGGAGGAGGTAATGGACATCTCCATAAACCAGACACTCTCGAGGACGGTGATGACCTCGCTGACCACCTTCGCAACAGCCCTAACCCTCTTCCTCCTGGGAGGCTACGCCCTGTCCAACATAATGTTCGCCTTCGTAGTGGGCATAGTGGTGGGTACCTTCTCTTCAGTTTTCGTGGCGAGCTCCTTCGTCCTCGACGTTAGCAGGCTCTTAGGAAGGGAGGAGGAGCAGGAAGAGACGGCCTGATGGACTACGTCGTTATCTTCATCCTTGGGCTTATCCTGGGAAGCTTCTACAACGTCCTGATATACAGGCTCCCAAGGAACGTCTCTATCGTTACCCCGTCCTCTCACTGCCCCCAGTGCAAGGAACCCATAAGGTGGTACGATAACATCCCCGTTGTCTCTTACATAATCCTGAAGGGAAGATGCAGGAACTGCGGGGCTAAGATATCGATCCAGTATCCACTCGTCGAGCTTGGCTCCGGGCTTTTAGCTATCCTTTCCTACTACAGATGGGGCGCAACTCCCGACGCTCTGTTCATGTACTTCTTCTTCTCGGCCCTCCTCGTTCTCTCACTCATAGACCTAAAGTTCTTCATACTCCCGGACGTAATAACTATCCCGGGTATAGGCTTGGGACTCATCAGCTCACTCCTCAGGGAAGGGATAACCCCTCTCCAGAGTCTCGTCGGGGCCCTAGTAGGGTTCCTAATACCTTTAGGTATATACCTCTACTACGTTAAGTTTAGGAAGATGGAGGGGCTCGGGTTTGGTGATGTGAAGCTCCTCTCGATGATAGGGGCCTTCACGGGAGTTTACGGTGTGTTCTCGGCCCTCTTCCTCGGCAGCCTGATAGGTCTTCTCTTTGCCCTTCCCTCCGTTGTCAGGAACAGGAACCTCCAGTTCGCCATTCCCTTCGGCCCGTTCCTATCCCTTGGCTGCTTTGTGGGTATCCTTCTAAAGGATAAAGTGCTAAGCTTCCTACTTACCGCCTAGGAAATCCTCGACTATTCTAACGTCCTCCGGCGTGTCCACTCCGTGGTAGAAGTTCTCGGTGAGCAGGACCTTTATCTTCACGCCGTTTTCTAAAAGCCTGAGCTGTTCCAGGCCCTCCACGCACTCGAGCTTCCCCCTCTCCATAGAGACGAACTCTATAAGGGTATCCCTCCTGAAGCCGTATATACCTATGTGCTTTACGGGTTTGACATCCTCCCTCTTTTCCCTGTAAAAAGGTATAGGAGAGCGCGAGAAGTACAGGGCGTAACCTTGCCTGTCGGTGACGACCTTCACGTCTGATGGCCTCTCGTAACACTCCTCGTCCAAGGTTCCGAGGGTGACCACGCCCTCCCCCATCTCTATCTCCCTGAAGATCCTATCCACATCCTCTCTGTAAACGAAGGGCTCGTCGCCCTGGTAGTTTATAACCGCCTCCAGGTCTATATCCTTCACCGCGTAGGCGACCCTGTCCGAGCCCGAAGGTAGTTCAGAAGGCGTAAGGACAACCTCGACGCCAAGGTCTGATACCACATCGGCTATCTCCTCACTGTCGGTTGCCAGGATCACTCGCTCGCCGGTTCTCAGACATCCCTCGACCACCCATCGCACGAGGGGTTTGCCCTTTATCTCCAGGAGGGGTTTCCTAGGGAGCCTGGTTGAGGAGAGACGGGAGGGGATAACTATGGCCCTCTTCATGCTGATATAATTTTAATCCCCATGAAGATAAGGGATTTTCTAAAGGAGAACAAGCTCTCTATAGGGGACAACATGCTCCTTCTTCTGGAGAAGCTGGGCATAGACGACAAAGAGCT
>WFPN01000309.1 GCA_015487535.1 Aquificaceae bacterium | reverse complement strand
TTCAAGGAAAAACCTTACGAGTTCATACAAGAAGATGGAAGGTACGTGATAAAGATAAGGGCTCCCTTCGTGAAGAAGGAGAGCGTCTCGCTTCTGAAGGGCGAGGACGAGATAGTGGTTAGGGTGGGGAACTTCAAGAGCCACATCATGCTCCCAAGGAAGCTCAGAGACCTAGAGCCTGAAGGTGCGAGGATAGAGGAAGGTTACATATACGTCAAACTAAGATGAGAACTCCCTTATAGCCCTTCCTATGTCCGCTCTCGCTATTATACCAACGAGCTTCCTGCTCCCCTTCTTGTCCACAACGGGAAGGCGACCTATACCTTTGGCGGTCATTAGCCTGAAAACGTCCGCCAGGGTATTGTCGGGAGTTACCACCACCAGGTTAGTGCTCATGACCTCGTGAACCCTGACCTTTTCCCTCTCGTGAGGGGAAACCGCCATAATATCGCTCTTGGTGACTATGCCTACCAGCTTGCCGCCGTTAACCACCGGGAGCCCCCCTATCATCCTGTCCATCATCAACCTGTAGGCCTCTTCCACCGAATCGTAAGGTCTCACGGTTACAGGTTCCTTCATGTAATCCCTTACCTTCAGCTTCTCGAGTATGAAAAGGCCCCACTCGTCCATGTGGGCCGGTGAGTCCAGACGCGTATCTACTTGGCTGGGGAATATGCTCCTCTTGCCGCTAAGGAAGTATGAGATGAACACGGAAACCATCGCGGGAACCAGGAGCTCGTAACCCCCTGTCATCTCCGCTATAAGGATCAGGGTCGATAGGGGAGCCTTGGCGGCCCCCGCAAAGAGGGAGACCATACCTACGATAGTGAAGGAGGGAACGTGCAGGGAGAGGGAGTAGTACTGGTTAATGGCAATACTGTACGCCGCCCCCACGAGGCCCCCTATCATCACCGAGGGGCCGAAGACCCCTCCCGAGCCTCCGGATCCGAGGGTGAAGGAGACCCCGAACATAACCGCTATAGCCCCGAGGATTATAAAGCTGAGATCCTGGAGCTTACCGTCCATTATCAGCTGGAGCCAACCGTAGCCGTTTCCTATGGCGATCGGCACAAAGGCGCCCACGAGACCGGCAAGGAAACCACCCACAGCGGGCTTTACGTAGGGAGGGAGCCTTGGCTTGTCGAACTCCTCCTTAACCTTGAAAAATATGAAGGTAAAGATCCTGACCACAAAGGCGCATACGAGACCGAGTCCTGCGTAAGCTAGAAGCGAAAGGGGCTGGACGTTTACCAGCTTCGGTATCTCCGCAGAGAATATGGGCTGAAACCCGAAGAACATACCGAAGACGCTGTAAGAGGTAACGGAGGCCACGAAGCCCGGGATCATAGCCTCTATCTCGAAATCTCTCTTGAAGAATACCTCCGCACTTATTATCGCCCCTGCTAGGGGCGCCTTGAATATGGCCGCTATCCCAGCGCCAAGACCAACCGCGAGAGCGGTCCTCCTCTCCTTTTGATCTAACCTGAAGATCTCACCCACGGTGGAGCCCACGCCCGCACCTATGAGGGCTATGGGTCCCTCCCTTCCGGAGGTCCCGCCCGTTCCAATGGTTATCGCGGAGGTGATGAGCTTTACGATCGAGGATTTTATGGAGAGCCTGTCTTTGTTGTGGTAGGCCTTTATCGCAGCATCAGTACCAACTCCGGCGGATTCGGGCGAAAGGAAGTAGGTGAGCAGTCCCGAAAGGAGACCTCCAGCAGCAACGGTGAGGGGCAGGAGGTAAGGCCTCTCCGGGTAAAAGGTGAAATTCTCCCTAACCCCTTCTCCCGCGGGCAACAGCTGAAGGTACCCAACGATTAGTTCTAAAACATAGTGGGTCAGCAGCTCGAGGGCATAGACGAACAGAACAGCGAACAGTCCCGTGAGCACTCCTATCACGACGGGGAGAAGGAGGTACTTTTTGAGCATAAGTTAGAATTTTAGCCGATGCTGGAGATCGACGGCTCTCACGGAGAAGGGGGAGGCCAGATAGTCAGAACTGCCCTGCTCCTGAGCACTATACTTAAGGTTCCGGTGAGTATAAAGAACGTCCGAGCCAAGAGGGAAGAGCCCGGCCTCAAGAGGCAGCATCTCCACATAGTGAGACTTCTTAAAGAACTAGCCTCCGCCGAGGTTGAGGGGGACTCCTTGGGCTCTACTGAACTCACATACATTCCTGGGAAGCTGAGGCCGGGAAGCTACAGCGTGGACTTCGGGAGTGCGGGATCTATAAGCCTTTTTCTCCAGACGATCCTTCCCGTCTCACTTTTCGTCCCGGGAAAGGTAGAGATCGAGATAGTGGGAGGGACGGAGGTCCCCATGAGCCCTACCATAGACTGGGTGAGGTTCGTCTATCTTCCCCAGATCTCGGGCGTGGCAAGGTTTGTAAGGATTGAGGTTTTGAGGAGAGGCTACTACCCGGCCGGGGGAGGTGTTGTAAGACTCACCGCCGAAGGCGGTCCTTCCGAGGAACTCAGAGATTTAAAATCCGTCAGGAATTTTTTAAAAGGGAGGCTGAACCTTTTTAAAATTTCGAGGGGTGAGATTAAAAGGCTCCATTTACTTTCGGTGGCCGAGGAGAGATTGAGGGAGAGGAAGGTGGTCGAGAGGCAGGTCAGGGGCGCGCTCGATTTCTTGAGGGAGAAAGGCTTTCCCCAGCCAGAGGTTTACAGGCAGTATGTTAGGAGTTTCTCAATCGGGACCAGCGTGACCATCTGGCTCGAGGACACTGAGGGGAACATAATGGGAGCGGACAACCTGGGAAAGAAGGGAAAACCCGCGGAGATAGTCGGAAGCGAGTGTGCCCAGAAGCTCTGGGAGGACTGGAGCTCGGGGAGTGTGGTGGACAGGCATCTGGCGGACCACCTTG
Source organism: Aquificaceae bacterium (assembly GCA_015487535.1). Classification (GTDB taxonomy): domain Bacteria; phylum Aquificota; class Aquificia; order Aquificales; family Aquificaceae; genus Hydrogenivirga. The sequence goes on along the minus strand of WFPN01000309.1, from coordinate 771 downwards.
TTCCTTGGGTAGGGCTTGCGGGAGGTTTTATGAGGGTTCCCCTCTTTACGGGGCATTTGGGGACCAACATCTGGGTATGCGAGAGGTTCCTGGGAGAGGGGGCTTTCAGGGTAGTGAGGGAGGAGGGGATCGTAGAGGCTGTGGTATAATTTGAAAAATGGAAATCATCGAGATCCCCATAGAGGAAGAGGTAAAGCAGTCATACATAGACTACGCTATGTCCGTTATCGTGGGGAGGGCGATCCCAGATGTTAGAGATGGACTCAAGCCAGTCCAGAGAAGGATACTCTACGCGATGCACGAGATGGGCCTGACCCCCGATAAGCCCTTCAAGAAGAGTGCGAGGGTGGTCGGCGAGGTTTTGGGTAAGTACCACCCCCACGGTGACCAGGCGGTTTACGACGCCCTCGTGAGGATGGCCCAGGACTTCTCGATGAGGTATCCCCTCATAATCGGGCAGGGGAACTACGGCTCCGTGGACGGGGATCCTCCGGCCCAGATGCGATACACCGAGGCCAAGCTCTCTAAGATAGCGGTCGAAATGCTCGAGGACATAGACAAAGAGACTGTGGACTTCGTCCCCAACTTCGACGAGTCCCTGATGGAACCCACCGTACTCCCCTCCAAGTTTCCGAACCTCCTCTGCAACGGGACCGCAGGGATAGCGGTCGGACTGGCGACCTCGATACCTCCCCACAACCTCAGGGAGGTGGGGAAGGCCCTCATAGAGCTTGCGAAGAATCCCAACATGACCACGGAGGAGATCCTTCA
>WFPN01000308.1 GCA_015487535.1 Aquificaceae bacterium | reverse complement strand
TACTTCGGAGAGTTCGGCGGCAAGTTCGTCCCAGAAACTCTGATGTACGCCCTGGAGCAGCTCGAAAGAGAGTATCTGAAGATAAAGGAGGACGATAGCTTTAAGAGGGAACTCGGAGAGCTCTTGAAGGAGTATGCGGGAAGACCTACACCCCTTTACTTTGCCAAGAATCTGACCGATTACGTGGGCGGAGCGAAGATATACCTGAAGAGGGAGGATCTTCTCCATACGGGGGCGCACAAGATAAACAATACCCTAGGGCAGGTTCTGCTGACCAAGAGGATGGGTAAGAGGAGGGTAATAGCCGAAACGGGGGCGGGACAGCACGGGGTAGCCACGGCGACCGCCTGCGCTCTGCTCGGTGTGGAGTGCGTCGTTTACATGGGGGAGGAAGACGCCGAGAGACAGGAGCTCAACGTCTTCAGGATGGAGCTCCTCGGAGCTGAGGTGAGGATAGTCAAAAGCGGGAGCCGAACCCTCAAGGACGCCATAAACGAAGCCCTTAGGGACTGGGTAACGAACGTGGAGACGACCCACTACGTTATAGGTTCTGTCGTTGGTCCCCATCCCTTCCCGACGATAGTCAGGGACTTCCAGAGGATCATAGGAGATGAGACAAAGGAGCAGATTCTTGAGAAGGAGGGAAGGCTTCCGGACGCGGTGGTCGCCTGCGTGGGGGGCGGTTCCAACGCGATGGGGATCTTCTACCCCTTCATCGAGGACAGGGATGTTAGGCTGGTTGGTGTTGAGGCTGCGGGATACGGTATAGAGACGGGAAAGCACGCTGCCTCCCTCACAGGAGGGGATGTGGGTGTGCTCCACGGTATGAAGAGCTACTTCCTCCAGGACGAGGAGGGGCAGATACTTACAACCCACTCGATCTCGGCGGGGCTCGACTACCCCGGGGTTGGACCCGAACACTCCTGGCTAAAGGAGACTGGGAGGGCTGAGTACCTGAGCGCGACCGATGAAGAAGCCCTCGAGGGCTTCAAGCTGCTGTCGAAAACGGAGGGGATAATTCCAGCTCTGGAGTCTGCACACGCGATCATAAGGGCTGTGGATGTGGCTAGGGATTTAGGAAAGGGGGGAGTGGTGGTGGTGAACCTTTCTGGAAGGGGAGACAAGGACATGTGGCACGTTATGAAACATATAAGGCATGGACTTTAAGAGCTTCTCGGACTGGGTAAGATCCCTGAGGGAAGCCTCCAAGATCTATCCCGTTCTCGTGGAGGGGAAGAACGACGTGGCGGCCCTAAGGAGGTTCGGTATAAAGAACGTGATAAGCCTGTCGGGTAAGAGGTTTACTGATATCCCTGATCTTCTCGAGGGAAGGTCGGAGGGGGCTATCCTGCTCTTCGACCTCGATTCCCACGGGGAGAGAATAAACAGGAAGATATCCGAGCTCCTCAGGTCCCAGGGTTTCCTTGCACTTGAGGAATACAGGGAGTACCTTAGGGAAGCGGGTATAATTCATATCGAGGAGCTCGGGGAACATGGAAAGGGTTAAGGTTCTTGAAAGGGTCCTAGTTTACGACAGGATCATAAGGTTCAACATAGACCTGCTTACGGGCATAAAGTCGGAGATAAAGGCGGACATAGAGGAAACGAGGATAATGGGGGAGGCCCTCTTGGACGAGGGCGATCTGAAGGCGGTTAAGGACTTCCTCCTCAAGGTTGAGGAGACCTTCCTCCTTAAGCTCGGCGAGGTGCTCGACAGCATCTACGACGAGTACGAGGTCTTTAACTTCGATATAACCTTCCTCTCGAGCATACCTGAGGAGGTAGGAAGGGAGATAGAGAGGCTCGATCTTATAGAAACCATAAACGCAAAACTCGAACTTCTAAAGGACATACTCTACGAAGCCTGCTGTCTTCCCGAGCCGAATAAGAAGGTTGAAGTTGTTTTAACTCCCTTTAAAGTCTATTGTGAACTCCTAAATCACGCCATAGAATTCAATAAAAAGTTTGAAAATATATGAATAAGGAATTAAAATAGATAAAAACGGAGGTAAAGATCATGGCAAGAAAGAGCAGGAAAAGAGGAGGCCCCAGGTATAAAAAGGTTTCTCTTTCTCTACCAAAGAGGCTTTACCTTGTCCTCAGTGGAATAGCTATGGGAGATGACAAGAAGCTCAACAGGCTCATAAGAGGCATACTTGAGGACAAGCTGCAAGAATCTACCGTCGCCGAACTAGAGATGTATTTGAGAAAACCCGAGACGGAAGAGGAGAAAGAGGAGGCCGAGGCCCAGGCCTGATTTATGCTCTCGGACAGGATCAAGAGGCTAAAGGCATACAAGACCGAAAGATCGAGGGCTAAGGTTAGGCTATCCTCCAACGAGCTCCCCTACGATCTTCCTGAGGACCTCAAAGGTAGGATAGCTGAGGAGATAAGGAAGATACCCTTAAACAGGTATCCGGATCCATCCTGTGAGGAGCTAAAGGAGGTTCTGGCGGACTTTTTCAATGTAAAACCTGAAAACATAGTCCTAGGTAACGGCTCGGACGAGCTCATCTACTACCTCTCCATAGCTGTGGGGGAGCTGGATCAGGCCATCTACATACCTGTTCCTACGTTCCCTATGTACGAGATATCGGCGGACATTCTCGGAAGGCCGAAGGTCCTTGTGGAGCTGGACGAGAGCTTCGACATAGACCTGGACAGGAGCCTGGAGGTTGTGGATAAGGTTTCCCTGGCCTACTACGCCTATCCGAACAACCCCACCGGAAACATCTTCTCTAAGGAGAAGATCCGGAGGATAAGAGATAAGGGAGTTTTTACGGTCGTAGATGAGGCTTACTATCACTACTCAGGAGAGAGCTTCCTCGAGGATGCCTTGAGCCGGGAAGATACGGTTGTCCTAAGAACGCTGTCCAAGATAGGCCTTGCGGGTCTCAGGGTCGGGCTCATGATAGCCAGGGAGGAGGTAGCCTCGGAGATAGACAAGATCAGGCTCCCCTTCAACATAACTTACCCTTCGCAGGTGGCCGCTAAGATCGCTCTGACCGAAGGAAGGGATTTCATAGAGGAGGCCGTTAGGACCGTTGTAAGGGAGAGGGAAAGGCTACGGAATGAGATGGAGAGGCTCGAGGGAGTTGAGGTATTCCCCAGCAGGGCCAACTTCCTGCTCTTTAGAACGCCCTTCGAAGCTGATAAGCTCCACTCGGAGCTTCTGAAAAGAGATGTTCTTGTAAGGGATATGTCCTACCTCCCCGGGCTTGATAGATGTCTCAGGGTCAGCGTCGGAAAGCCGGAAGAGAACGATGCCTTCCTGGAGGCCTTGGAGGGCTCCCTTCAGTTTCTGACCACGTCGGAGAAATCCACGTAGTAGTCTTCTTTTCTCCTCCTGTACCTGCGGTTCTTGAAGGCTATGGACGGCCTGCACTCGTCGGCGTAATCCGCCTCCTCCCAGCATACGGGTGAGTACTTGGTTATAACCTTCAGCTGTTCGTTTGTCCTCACACTATCCCTTTTCATTCTTCACCTCCGTGTGTTCTATTTTTAATGATATATCAATAACTTATTTTGTCACGTTAAAATAACGTTTTATTTTTTTTAAAACGCCTTTTTAGGAATTCAATAGATAACCTCTAGGGTTGAAAAGTCCCCTTGCTTCTTCACTATTATCCTCTGATGGAACCTCTCCGCCAGGTCGGGTATGTGGGATATTATCCCAACCATCCTGTTTATCCTCTGCTTTAGGAGCTCCAGAATGTCACTGACCCTTTCCCTGGTCTCCTCGTCGAGGGAACCGAAGCCCTCGTCTATGAACAAGCTCTCCAGGTGTGCGTTCGCAGAGAGTATATCGCTTACCCCCAGGGCTAAGGATAGGCTAGCCAGGAACGTTTCCCCTCCGCTCAAGCTCTTGACGTCCCTCTCCACACCCTGGGCCCTGTCGAAAACAACCAGGTCTCCGTTGGAGTCTATGAGGAACTCGTAGTTGTTGGTAAAGTTAAAAAGGTAGTCACTCGCCCTCTCCACTATCCTCTTGAGCATCAGACTTGATACAAAGTCCTGGAGCCTGTCGCTCCTGAGGTCCTCCCTCAGCCTGGAGTAAAGAACCAGCTCCTTCTCAACCTCCGATATCCTCTCCCATATCCTTCCTTTCCTTTCTAGGAGCTCCCTCTTCTGCTCTAGTTCGCTCCCTATCTCACCTGCCCTCCTTATCAATTCCTCAGCCTCTTCTTTCAGTAACGAGAGTTCTTTCTCTATCTCCTCCGAGGGTCTCAGACCTGAGAACTCCTCGAGTCGCTTCCTCGTTTCCCTCTCCCTCTCCTTCAGGAGCTCTACTTCCCTCTCGAAACCTTCCACCTCACCCTCCAGCCTCTTTATCTCCTCTTCCGGGAGTGCGAACTCCCTCACCTTATCGATGTCACCAAGCTCTTCAAATAACGGGGTCAGTTTTCTGAGGTTCTCCTTTCTCTCACCTTCCCTCTTTTCCAGTAGGGTTTCCAGCTCCTTCAGTTTAGTGTCGAGGGCTACCAGCCTCTTGGAAAGCTCCTCCCAGTAGGACTTCACCCTCTCCCTCTTTTCCTCCACCTCACCGATCTTGCCCTCGAGATCCTCCCTCTTCCTCCTCAGAACGGAAGCCATCTCATCTATCTCGGAGATATTTCCTCTGCCGTCAGTGAGCTTTCTTACCCTTTCTTCCTTCTCTTCCAGCAGCTTTCTCAGAGAGTCCATCTCACTCCTGAGCCTCTCCAGATCCCGGAGGGCCCTCTCCTTCTCTTTCAGAAGCTGGTTATACCTATCCTGGTACTTTCTAAGCCTTTCCTCGAGCTCCCTCTTTCTCCTCCTTCTCCCTTCCATCTCCTTTAGCTTTTCCTCCACATCCTCCTCCAAAAGCTCCCTTTCCTTTTCAAGCGCCGAGCTCAGGGCGTCCTTCTCCCTCTCAAGACCAGAGATCTCAGCGTCAAGGGAGACGAAAGCCTTCTCTAGCCCGAGAACCTCCGACCTGAGCTTTTCTACCTGTGCGGATAACTCCTCCAGGTCCGCGCTTCCTTCTTTAACTTCTCCCCCTTCGAATACTCCCCCGCATACGGGACATATGTCCCCCTCCTTCAGGCGGGACCTTATATGTTGTGCGTGAGCCTCGATACCCAGTCTTTCGAGTTCCTTTTCCTTTTTCTCAAGCTCTCTCTTCTTTGATTCGAGCTCCTTCGAGACCTTCTCCCTCTCTCTTAACTTCATATCCAAGATCTTTTCTACCTCTTCAAGCTTCTCCAGATCCCTGATAAGGGCCTTCTTCCTCTCGGCCCTCTTTATAAGGTCCTCGTGTTCTTCCTCGTTGTAGTCTAAACTCTCGAGCTCACTCTGGACCTCTTCTATAAGGCTCTCACCCTTTAACAGCCTCTCCTCACACTCTCTGAAGGTCTCTTCCCTCCCCTTCAACTCCTTCTCTTTCTCTGCAAGATCCCTGCCGATCTCGTCTATGGTTTTGAGCTCTTCCCTCGCTTCCTCTATCCTGTCCAGCTCCCTCAAGGTTCTTTGAAGTTCCTCCCTCAGGGTCGGGAGTTTTGTGAACTCCCTCTCGATCCTGTCCTTTTCTGCCTTCACGTTCTCCATCTCCCCGATGAGCTCGAGCCTGCTCTTCAGGAGCTTCTCCTTTTCTAACCTCAGGTTTCTTAGCTCCCTCTCAACGCTCTCTACCCGTTCCAGATACGGCAGATAGGGAAGTACCTTCTTCGCCCTCTCGAGCCTGGCCCTTAGTTCTTCTATCTCATCTCTTCTTCCTTCGAGGGATTCCAGAGAGGATAGGAT
>WFPN01000307.1 GCA_015487535.1 Aquificaceae bacterium | reverse complement strand
GGATAGAGACCAAGATAAACCTCGAGGAGTTCGAAAAGCACATACTGAAGCCCGACAACCCGCTCTTCTTGGAAGTTATGAAGAGACACCACGTCTCTAACAAAGCTACGCAGGAGAAACAGGTAGAGGAGGTGGTCTGATGCACCCACCACTGTCTTTGATATTCTTTTTCCTCACCGCTGGAACTTCCATAGGTCTTTTCATCTTCATGTACGCGATCGAGTTCCTCCAGCTCTTCGGGAAAGGGCAGGGTCTTCCCAAGGAAGTTATCCTTAAGTTGGGAGTGCTGGAGCTGATCCTAATAGGCCTTGGAGCTTTCGGGGCCTCCTTTCACCTCGGGCACAAGCTGAGGGCCTGGAAGGCTATAAAGAGGTTCAGGACCTCCTGGCTTTCGAGGGAGGCGGTCTTCAGCGGGGCTTACGGTGTGTCCCTTCTCATATACTTAGTCCTCAACCAGCTGGGGGCCAACCCTTTCTTCGAGCACTTCTTCGGTATCCTGACCTTCATCCTAGGGGTTCTAAGCGGCTTCTCCACGGCGATGATATACGCCTCCAACAAGTTTGTCCTTGAGTGGAACTCTTCCATAACAGTGATCTACTACCTCCTCATGTATCTGATGCTCGGCTCTACCTTGATGGCGTACTTCTCCCATCTCTATAGCCTCCCCTACCTGGGGACCTTTATATTCCTATCATTTCTGTTTTTGGCGCTTGGGCTCGGTTTCAGGCTCGCCTTCAACATAAGGCAGTTCTACCTCAAGCGCCCCACCATGAACGAGGCTCTGAACCTACCTCACAACAGGCCTATAAGGGTCGTGGATACTGGAACTACCACCGACAACTACTGCACCGAGGAGTTCTACTACAGGAAGGGTAAGGAGATGCTCTCCACAGTTATACCTGTTGCCTATCTACTCACCTTTGTAGTTCCCCTGTTCCTGGTCCTCTACGCCTGGATAACCGGAACCGCCAACCACTGGATTTTGGGGCTTACCTACCTCTTCGTCCTCGTTGGTAGCGCACTTGAGAGGTGGAGCTTCTTCGTAGAGGGCAACCACGTCCAGAACCTCTTCTACGGCCTCTATCCTGAGGAGGGCTACAGGCTCAGGAAAGGTTACATGGAGAGGAAGGAGACGAAGATCTCCCTTTACGGGTAGAAGGCCTTCGTCTTAAGAAGGAGCTCCTCCCACTCCTTTTCCGGATCCGAGTCCCAGACTATACCGCACCCGGCAAAGTATGAAATTTTTGAACCACCGCCGTAGGCGGTCCTTATGAGAACACTTAGGGTAAAGTCTCCGTTCTTTTTGATAAGTCCTGCGGCTCCGCAGTAGTAACCCCTAGGATGGGGCTCGAGCTCGTCTATAATCTGAACAGCCCTGTACTTGGGAGCGCCCGTAACCGAGGCCGGAGGGAAGGTAGCCCGCAAGATTTCGTCCACGCTCTTGTCGGTCTTCCCCACCACGGTGGAGTGCATCTGGCAGAGGGTCCTGTACCTCTCTACCCTAAAGAGCTCCTCAACCTTTACACTCCCGGTCCTTGAAACCCTCCCAAGATCGTTCCTCATCATATCGGTGATCATGAGGTTCTCCGCCCTCTCCTTCTCGCTCGATAGGATCTCCTCCGAGGTTCTCCCGGTCCCCTTTATCGGCTTGCTCAGGATCAGATCCCCCTCTTTCTTTAAGAAGAGTTCCATGGACCCAGAGAGTATGAATAGGTCCCCGATCTCAAGAAAGAAGGCGTAGGGAACAGGCTGGCGCTCGTAGAAGCTGAAGAAAAGATCCCTCGGTGAGCCCTCGATCGCGAAGTCGAACCGACTGGTGAGATTTATCTGGTAAACGTCCCCCTGGGCTATATACTCTTTTATTTTCTCGACCCTCCTCTTGAACTCGAGCTCCCCCAGGGAGGAGGATACCGTCCTCAAAGAACATCCAATCGATGGCCTGGCCATCACCCTTGTGAACTTACCGAGCTCGATGGCTATAAGATGGGGAAGTCTGCTCTCCTTAACAGGTATTCCCAAGGTTCCCTTGGTGAGGTCGTAGGAAACAACAACGAACCCCTCAAAGCCTGAGAGCTCGGACAGATCCGTAAGATAGTCCACAGAGAGAATCTCTGCAGAGTAAAGGCCCTGGGGCTCGCCTATCCATTTCCCTGAAAGGAGGAGTTCCATGGGAATATAATCTTATCCCTATGAAGGTCTTCAACATCGAAGGGGTCAGGGATCTGGAAGAGCTGATAGAGGATGTCTCCCAGAGGGTTAAGGAGATAGAGGTTGTAAAGCTGGGCGAGACGGAAAACCTTACCCAGCTCCTCGTCTTCATAAGGACCGCCGAAGTTCCCCATTACCATGCCGAACACGATCTGACCTTCATCCTCCTGAAAGGACACGGTGAGCTATACCTCGACGGAAAGAGGGAGAAGCTCTCGGAAGGAGACGTTGCCTTCATACCCAAGGGGAAGGTCCACTTTTACACGAACACCTCGGTGGTCTCGGTACTCCTTGCAAACTTCAGCCCCAGGTACGACGGGAAGGACAGCATAAAGGTGAAGTTATAATAGTAGGCCCAGTAAGGAAGGAGGTAGCTCGATGGCTTTTGAACTGGCGAAGAGACTCAAGGTACTCCCCCCATACCTCTTTGCGGAGCTCGACAGAAGGAAACAGGAGAAGATAGAGCAGGGAGTGGATGTGATAGACCTCGGGGTGGGAGATCCAGATCTGCCCACACCTGAGCCGATAGTGGAGGCCCTCAAAAGGGCCGCCGAGAACCCCGAGAACCACAAGTACCCCTCTTACGTGGGGATGAGAGCTTACAGGGAGGCGGTCTCCCAGTGGTACAAGAGAAGGTTCGATGTGGATCTCGATCCCGACAGCGAGGTTATAGCCCTGATAGGCTCCAAGGAGGGGATAGCCCACTTTCCCCTCGCCTTCGTGGAGGAGGGGGACGTTGTCCTTTGCCCGGATCCGGCCTACCCAGTCTATAAGATAGGCACTATCTTCGCCGGCGGAGAACCCTACACATTACCCTTGAAGGAGGAAAACGACTTCCTGCCAGATCTGGGTTCCATACCCCAGGATATAGTCGAGAGGGCCAAGATAATCTGGATAAACTACCCCAACAACCCCACTTCCGCTGACGCCACCGAGGACTTCTACAAAGACCTTGTAAAGTGGGCCAAAAAGCACAACATAATAGTGGCCTCGGACAACGCCTACTCCGAGATTTACACGGGAGACAGAAAACCCATCTCCATACTTCAAATCGAAGGGGCCAAGGAGGTGGCGATAGAGTTTCACTCCCTATCCAAGACCTACAACATGACTGGCTGGCGTATAGGTATGGCCGTAGGGAACGAAGAGCTCGTTAAAGCCCTCGGGAAGGTGAAGACGAACATAGACTCGGGCCAGTTCAACGCGGTTCAGGAGGCGGGGATAACCGCACTCAACATGCCAGAGAGCGAGCTCGACAAACTCAGAGCCATATACAGGGAGAGAAGAGAGGTTATGACCTCCGCCCTGAAGAAGCTGGGACTCAAGCCCTTGGAGTCGGACGTCACCTTCTACATCTGGACCAGGGTCCCCGAAGGGTACTCATCCGCCGAGTTCGTGGGAAGGCTCATAGACGAGGCGGGCATAGTCTGTACTCCGGGCAATGGCTTTGGAGAAGCCGGAGAGGGCTACTTCAGGATATCCCTCACCGTTCCGACCGAAAGGCTTGTGGAAGCGGCCAAGAGGATAGAAAATTTAAGATTATGAAGCCCCAAGAGGTAAACCTGGTAGATCTCAGCCTGAGCATACCGACGGTACCCTACGATCTCTCGGTAAAGGAGCTCAGAGGTGTATTTGAAGAGCTCGGGATCTACAGGTTCCTCACAGTTCTTAAGGGCAATACTCCTATCGGTGTGGTTTACAGGGATCAGGTGAACAAGGTATCCGACAGCTCCCTTACAGCGGGAGACCTCACCCATCCCCTGTGCCGTCTGAGGAACACCCATCTCTCGAAAGAGGGCCTCGTGGGGATGCTCGAGCTCCTCCCCATGGAGAAGGAGCCCGTTATACTCACCGACAAGAGGGGAACCTACATGGGAGTTCTCACCTACGATACCGTCCTCCACTACATAACCCATCACAGGGAGTACGTCCTTCCGGTGGTCCAGAGGATCCACTCCCTCATAGGTAAGAAGGAACATCTCTGTATATTCGGTCTAAAGAACATAGAGGAGTTCAAGAGGGTGTTCGGACCTGAGAAGGTGGAGAGCGTCCAGAAGATACTGACCGAAGACGTCAGGGATCTGTTCCCGGGTGAGGTGGCCGGGGTTCCCGAGAAGGGCGAGGTCTGGGTGATAACCGGCAACCCACCCTCAAAGGAGAGCATAAAGGAGCTCTTCAGGGAGTTTCACAGGGAGTACACGCTCCTGTTCGGTGAGTTCCAGAAGGTCCACATATACGGTTTCTGCCTAGACATGAGCACACTGGACTCACAGGAAAGACTTTACAAGCTCAAGGAGGAGCTCAGAAGCAGAACGGGGAAGATAGATGGATCCGTTTTCATAATACACGGTCTCCAGCCCACACTCATCCTTCACGACCCTACCAAGCAGAAGCTGATAACCAACATAAAGAAGAAGATACTCGCAGACTTCAAAGACATAGTCGAGAGGGTTAGGCACGCCCCGAAGGATATGTGGGAACACGTCCTGTACGATATGTTCGAGAAGTACCCTTACTTTGAGCTCTTCTACATAATGAGCGAGAAGGGACTCCAGATAACCAACAACATAGTGAACCCGAAGGTGGACTACTTCGTCGCCCAGGGAAAGAAAGGTAGCGAGAGGTCTGAAAAACCTTACTTTAGAAAAGCCCTCGAGGAGGGCTCCTACATATCGGACGTCTATCTCTCGAAGGCCACCGACGAGTTCTGCATAACTGTCTCAGAGCTCTTCAGCTACGAGGGTAAGAGGTACATACTCGCCGGGGACATAAACTTCAAGCAGATCCACAAGCTCGTAAAGAGCTTCAAGGAAACCACCGTATGAGAGAAGCCAAGCTCGTAGGTAGCCTCAAGTACAGAAACCTCCGGTACACGAAAAACCACCCTCTAAGGATACCGAGGGTTTCTCTACTCCTTGAGTTCCTAGACGCTATGGGACTTATAGAGGAAGAGGAGAAGGTGGAGGGGAGGCCCGCCACTATGGAGGAGCTCCTTCTATTTCACGATAGGGATTACATAGAGACCCTGATAGAGGCCGACAGATGTCAGTGTGTCCCTAAAGGAGCCCGAGAGAGGTTCAACATAGGAAACTACGAAAACCCCGTCTCTCCCGCCATGTTCAGGGGATCCTCACTCGCCACCGGTTCCTCGATCCAGGCGGCCGAGCTCTTCTTGGAAGGCTACATCGCCTTCAATCCTGCGGGAGGCATGCACCACGCCTTCAAAAGCAGAGCAAACGGCTTCTGCTTCATAAACGATCCGGTTATAACAATAGAGTTCCTGAGGAGAAGGGGCTTTAAGAGGATCCTGTACATAGACCTGGACGCCCACCACTGCGACGGCGTTCAGGAGGCCTACTACGACAACGATCAGGTTTACGTCCTCTCACTACACCAGTCTCCCGAGTACGCCTTCCCTTTCAAAAGGGGCTTCCTGGAGGAGAGGGGAGAAGGTAAGGGAAAAGGCTACAACCTCAATGTCCCCCTACCAAAAGGCGTGAACGACTCTGAGTTCCTCTTCGTCCTGGAGAAGAGCCTTACGTACATAAAGGACGTCTTCGAACCGGAGGTTTACGTTCTCCAGCTTGGGACCGATCCACTCCTGGAAGATCCCCTCTCCAAGTTCGAGCTCTCGAACGCAGGCTTTTTGGAGGCCTTCAGGCTCGTGAGAGATCTGTTCGGGGATGGAGTTTACCTCGGCGGGGGCGGGTACCATCCGATAGCCCTAGCGAGGGCGTGGACCCTCCTGTGGTGCGAGATGTCGGGAAGAAAAGCCCCGGAGAAGATAAACCCCGAAGGGAGAAAGGTCCTGGAGGAGGTCGAGTGGGAGGAGTTCGACGAGGATATAGACATAAGCTACATGTTCGAGGATCTGAAAGACCCCTGGCGGGGTGGTGAGGTGAGGGAGGAGATCAGAGACCTAGTTGGAAGGCTGAAGGCCCTTATCTACTCCTGAGGAAGGCAGGGGTCTATTCGCTTGAGCTTTACTTCCTCTACTTCAAACTCTAGATCAAGCTCCTTAAGGGCGTAGGGAGAAACCCTGACCGGATAGCTGTAAACCTCCATTGGAACCTCGAACCTCTCGTAGTTTTTCCTCCTCACAAAACCCGGACACAGGTCCCTTACGTTCCCCAGAAGGATATCGTTGTCTATGGTAAAGGAGTAAGAGTAGCCGGAGAACCACCCCTCCGGGATCAAGAACCTAACCGACTCGATCCCATCCCCACCTATCTCGTACCCTTCCAAAACCTCAAACCTGGCATCAAGAAACACGAGCATACCGTCGGACTGGGCTTCCCTGTAAGTGTCCCCCATGAGGACAAGCCTCCTATCCCACGGAATAAAGACCCTTCCGTAATCGAACTCCCCGCCATCGTACAGGAAGGACCTGCCTTCTGAAAAGAGCCAGGCGTCGCTCCCTCCCCTCATCTCGGAGCGTCCCAGCGCTACCACCTTATCCCCGAATATCCCAACGAACCTAAAGTAGTCCTTGGCCTCACTACCGACGAGGATAGATCTCTCCAGTCTTGCCCCTGGAGTGAGCTCCAGCAGGAAGCCGTCCCAGTTCCCCCTGTAGTTACTCCGCCCCACAACGTAGTACCTCCCATCCTTCTCCACAGCACCGTACGCGTACTCCTCCCCTTCTGTCCCTATTCTCAAACTCCATAGAACCTCAAGATCCTCGTCCAGCCTAACCACAAGCACGTCCCAGTCCTCTTTCCTCACGCCTCCCACGAGAAGGTAGCCGCCCGAGATCTTCTTTAAAAACCAGAGCATATCGTCCCCTTTATCCCCGAATACTTTGAGGACCTTAGGCTTTCCCTCCCCGAACTCCACAAGGGCCATATCCATCCTGCCTCTGGCGAGCGTCGTGATACCTGCGATGCATCTACCTTTGTATGACTCGACGGTGTAGCTGTAGTCGTCGGCCTCCGACGATATCCTGAAAAAACTCTCGCCCTCCAGCGTTCCAACCAGGGCGTCGTAACTGTCTTCGCTCTCCATCCTACCGACAACACAAACCTTACCCTCTACCACCCCGATCGAGAAGGCTCCCTCGTTCCTCTCCGTCGATAGGATTAGCGGGCTACAGAAGG
>WFPN01000306.1 GCA_015487535.1 Aquificaceae bacterium | reverse complement strand
TCGAACTCCATCTCGGCCACGCCCGGACCGAGGCCCTTTATGTTTCCGCTGAAGGCGTCGGTGAGCAGGTCCTGCCCCGCCCCGTAGAGCTTTAGCTTCTTGGCCACCTCCGTTCCCTTCTCGAAAGCCCTCCAGGCTATCCCGTGAACGAGTTCGCTGTCCACTCCATGGGTATGCGTCATCACTATAGCTATGTCATCACCGCAGGTGAGTATGTCACAGTCTATAAGGTTTCCTTTCTCGACCTCTGAGCTTACAACATCTTTAACCGTTTGAACCACGTCGGGATGTGTATCGGAGTGTCCAACATAACCACCTATGTCGGCCTTTATCACACTCAGGGTTAGCTTCATAACGGACCTCCTCCTTGTTCTTTTGAATTTAGAATGATTATAGCATATGAACAGCGGTGTAAAATTCGCCCTTACCCTTATAGCTTTGCTCTTCCTTTCTGCTACCTTCGCAGACTTTATCGCCCCTTACCCTTACGACCTTCAAAACAGGAAAAAACCCTACCACCCACCGACGAGGATACACATACTCAAAGATGGAAAGCTGACGTTCCCCTACGTGAACCTGTACGAGCTGAAAGATCCCCTGTTCAAGGTCTATGAGGAAAATCCTAAGGTCTCCTGCAGGCTCAGGTTCTTCACGAGAACAGAGTTCGGTTTCAAGCTCATCTCGGTGGAAAAACCCTGCAGGCTCTACCTCCTCGGAGGGGACAAGCTGGGTAGGGATGTATTCTCTAGGTTTCTCTACGGTGCGAGGTATTCCCTCGGGGTAGGTATTATAGGCACGCTGGTTACCTTCTTCATAGGCGCGATAGTGGGGGGTGTATCCGGATACTTCGGCGGTCGTGTGGATACTCTAACGATGAGGCTTGTGGAGATCCTTATGTCCATACCCACCTTCTACCTCCTGCTCTCTTTGAGGGCCGTCTTTCCGCTGGAGATGACGAGCGGCCAGATATTCCTGATGATAGTCTTCATCCTCTCACTACTCGGATGGGCAGGTCTTGCGAGGGTTGTGAGGGGGATGGTCCTCTCCATAAGGGAGAGGGAGTTCGTCCTGGCTGCCAAAACCTACGGGGCCGGAACCTTCAGGATACTCAGAAAGCACATCCTTCCCAACACCTACTACTACCTTATCGTCTCCGCTACCCTGTCTATCCCAGCATACATACTGGGGGAAGCGGCGCTCAGCCTTTTAGGGCTCGGAATTCAGGAGCCCCAGCCCAGTTGGGGGAACATGCTCTCAGAGGTTAGGAACGTAAACGTCCTCTCATCGTACCCGTGGATGCTCTCCCCCGGGATGTGCATATTCCTCACAATACTGGCCTTCAACATATTGGGGGATAACCTACTTAAGAAGAGATGAGGGTAAAGGTAAGGAGGTCCGGGACCGTCTTCATAGGGGCCACAGTATTTCTCGGTGTGGCGGCCGCGAACACGGGGAACAACCTCCTCTACATAGTTGTCTCGGCTATGCTCTCCCTGATGCTCGTCTCCGGGGTGGTCTCCATCCTGAATATAAGGGGTATAGAGGTTAGGCTCATACCACCACTGGAGGTCTTTGCAGGCAGGAGGGTAAGGTTCAGGGTCCTGGTTAGAAAGGGCTTTAGAGTTCCCTCCTTCCTCATAAGGCTGTCTTCTGATGTGGACGAGGTCCTGTTTCCCCTCGTCGATGACAGATGGAGGGAGGAAAGACTTTACCTGTTGTTTAACAAGAGAGGGAGGGTCGATAGGGTAAAGCTTATCCTGAGCTCCGACTTCCCCCTGGGTATGTTCGTAAGGAGCATGGAGGTGGAGGTTAAAACCGATATCATCGTCTTTCCCAAACCCGTGCCAACGGCTGTACCCATCGGCGCTGCCGACAAGCGCAAGGAAAGTGGTTCATCGAGGCCAACGTCGGTTAAAGGGTACGAGGAGTTTAAAGGTATTAAGGATTATGCGGGAGAGCCTATGAAGCTTATACACTGGAAGCTGACAGCAAAGAGGGGGGAGATAACCGTTAGGGAGATGCTCTCTGAGGATAAGGAACCTGTGATCCTGTCCTTGGATATGGTGGACGGCGATTTGGAGACAAGGCTCTCGAAGCTGGCCTACCTGACGGTCAGGTTTATAGATGAGGGGTATCCGGTCGGGTTGAAGTTGAATGGGAAGGAGCTCCCCCCGGAGAGGGGAGAACTCCAAAAGGTAGCTATCTTAAGGGAGCTTGCCCTTTACTGATCGAGGATAACTACGTTCTTGGCCCTTGGGCCCTTCTCGTCTTCCTCTATCTCGAACTCTACCCTCTGCCCTTGCTCGAGGGTCCTGAAGCCTTCCTTCTGGATGGCTGTGAAGTGGACGAAAACGTCCCCTTGGTTGTCGTCACGGGTTATAAACCCGTATCCTTTGTCCTTGCTGAACCACTTGACTGTGCCTGTGAGACTCATGGAACTAAAACCTCCTACAAATTTCTGCGAACCTGAGAGAACACGAAAGGGTAAGGCGCCCTCCCCTCTCGTTATTCCTCAAGTCCAACCAACAATATAAAGCAGGGACATTTACAAGTCAAGCACTTTATTCAACGCCCAGCTTTTCCCTTATGAACCTCGCCGCTCTCACTATCGCATCCTTAGCGGCGAGGTCGTCTGCAAACTTTCTCCTGTTTCCGTTCCTGAAGTCAAAGCCCCTTCCAACACCCGGATATACAACTATGTAGGCCTCCCTTCCGTGGCTCTTGAGGTAGTCTATCGCCATCAGGGCGGGTCTTAGTCTTTGATACTGCTCGTCTCTGCCAACGAAGAATATGACTGGGACCTTAACCTTTTCTATGTCTTCGTGGTATCTATAAACCTGCATCGGCTCGGGCCTGTTTGGGTTCTGGAGGTGTGGGTAGTACCCTACCCAGCAGGCTATGTCCTTTACCTGCCTGTTCTTAGCCACGAGGAGCCTGAGAGAGTAGAAGCCTCCCCTCGTGAGGCCGTAAACGCATACCTTCTTGGGGTGTATGTCCTCCCTCGAGAGGGCGTAGTCGAGGACCACGTTCGCATCGTCCTCAACAGCGGGGTCGTGATATATGGGAAACCTCTCTATGAACCTTCCAGTGTAGAGGTCCGGGGCCACAACCACAAAGCCCCTCGCTGCGAGTCTCTTGACGTGGAGCTGGAATAGATCGTCGAGTCCCCTCCTGCCGTGTAGGAAGAGAACTCCCGGGAACTGTCCCTTCTTTTCGGGCCTTGCCACCATCACGGGGATCTCAACGTCCCCGTTGTTCACCGTGACCCACTCCACCTTGACCTTGTAGTTTCTGGGAGGCTCTATGTAGCCCTCGTTCCACCACCTCTCGTCCCACCACCAGGCCTTCTCTCCTCTCTCGTCGAGCTTCTTGATCATGTTCTCTATGAACTCGTCCGCGTGGGAGAGGGAGAAGAAAAGCATAAGAACCATCACTAAAAACCTCATGGCCTACCCTCCTTCAGTCTTCTATGCGT
>WFPN01000305.1 GCA_015487535.1 Aquificaceae bacterium | reverse complement strand
GCGAGGATCACCACGTCCTCACCCTCGAGGAGCTCCTCCCACGTCCCGATCTCTATCCTGTTGAAGCCCTCCGTGGGAACCCCGTAGGCGGCTCCACGCGGATACCTAACGGCAAAGGGAACGGAGCTGTTCACGGCTGTGTAGAGAAGGTCCCTCAGTTCCTGCTCGTCCTTCGGAGCGGAGACTACCATGTTGGGGATGCATCTGAGGTAAGAGAGGTCGAAGACCCCGTGATGGGTAGGCCCGTCGTCTCCTACCAGACCTCCCCTGTCTATGGCGAAGGTCACGGGTAGGTTCTGGAGCGCTATGTCGTGTATAACCTGATCGTAGGCCCTCTGAAGGAAGGTAGAGTAGTAGGCTGCCACGGGTTTCATACCCTCACAGGCCAGGCCAGCGGCGAAGGTGGCCGCGTGCTGCTCCGCTATTCCAACGTCGAAGAACCTCTCCGGGAACCTCTTGGAGAACTCCACGAGGCCCGAGCCCTCCCTCATGGCGGGCGTTATGACCACTATCCTCTCGTCCTCCTCGGCCAGCTCTACCACAGCCTTCCCAAAGACCGAGGTCCAGGTAGGAGGTGAGGGCTTCTTTATTATCTCCCCGGATTCCACCTTGTAGGGGGCAACCCCGTGCCACTTTACTGGATCCTCCTCCGCAGGCCTGTATCCCTTCCCCTTCTTGGTAACGACGTGGAGCAGAACAGGACCCTTTATGTCCTTGGCGTTTTTCAGGGTCTTTTCGAGGGCCTGGAGGTCGTGTCCATCTATCACACCTATGTAGTTGAAGCCGAGCTCCTCGAAGAGAACCCCCGGCGAGATCAGGCCCTTGAGGAACTCCTCGGTGAGCTTCATGAACCGCAGGGGCGTATCCCCGAAGTGCTTTAGCACACTCTTTATCTTCTGTCTAGATTCCTGGACGAAGTGCCCGCTCAGTATCCTGCTCAGGTATGTGGATATAGCTCCAACGTTAGGCGATATCGACATCTCGTTGTCGTTGAGGATCACTATGAACCTGTCGGGACGGAGGTGTCCCGCGTTGTTGAGGGCCTCGAAGGCCATCCCCGCGGTCATAGCCCCGTCCCCGATCACCGCAACAACGTAGCTGTTGTCCCCTTTAAGATCTTTGGCAATCCTGAAGCCTAGGGCTGCAGATATGGAGGTGGAGCTGTGTCCAGCACCGAAGGCGTCGTAGGGACTCTCTACCCTTCTCAGGAACCCAGCTATACCGTTGTACTGGCGGAGCGTTGGAAATGCATCCTTCCTGTCCGTCAGTATCTTCCAGGGATAGCCCTGATGACCTATATCCCAAACGACCGTGTCCTTAGGGGGGTCGAAGACCCTGAGTAGTGCTATCGTGAGTTCAACTACCCCGAGCCCAGGGCCAACGTGTCCGCCGTTTTTAGAGGTAACCTGGATTATGTAATCCCTAACTTCCTGGGCTAGCTTCTCAAGGTCCTTATAGGAGAAATCCTTTATGTCTGAAGGTCCCGAGTAGTTCTTAAGTATCTCGTACCTCTCCAGCATAAGCTAAAAGTTATTCTCCCTCAGAAGAAAATCAATCTCAGGAGCCATCCGAAGATGAGAACGCTGAGCGAGAGCCCAAGACCCAAAAAGGAGAAGGCTATACCTACCTTTCTGTTCAGCTCCATCTGTTTTATCCAAAGCACGATGAAGGTTATCAGGGTGTAGGCTGCTAGGGTTATGCCGAGCCACTTGTGGGGAAAGAGGAATATAAATGGTGCTTTCTGCTGTACGTACTGCGTTCCGGCCACCGAGAGCCCGGTCAGAACAGCCAGTATGGAGAAGACGACCGATATGGCGTGGTTCGTAAGGGCGTAATAGAAGGTGAAGTCCGATCTCCTCAGAACGGTGAAGTACAGAAGGTAAGCGGCGTAACTCGATACCAGGGCTCCCACGGCAAAGTATATGATCAGGGGGTGATAGTTCATACTCACTACCTCCTCACGCTCGCCTCAAACTCTATTATATCTTCGTACAGCGTCATCAACACCCTCCTGTAATCCTCCCTTCCCTCCTCGACACCGTCCATCAACTCCTCAAGCCTCCTGGTAAATTCTTCGGAAACGAAGGGAAGTATCTTCTCCTGTCTCTTGAGAAACTCGTATATCTCCTTGCCGAGCTTGGTAGGTATGAGGAACCCGTTCCTCTCTATAACGTATCCTCTCTCGAGGAGCTTCTCCACAGTGCTGGCGTAGGTAGAAGGTCTGCCTATACCTCTCCTCTTCATCTCCTGAACTAGGCTCCCCTGGGTGAAGAGGTAGGCGCTGGGAAGATCTTTCAGCTGTTTGAGATCCGAAACCCCGACCCTTCCCTTCAGATCCGGGTGCAGATCGATTGGGTATATGAGGTTGAAACCCTCCCGGGCGACCCCGGTCCTCAGCTCCAGCTCGAGAGAACTGTCAGGAGCCTTAGCCTTTACCTTCCTAGTATTCACTCTGGTAGGCCTCATCTGAGAGGCCAGAAATCTCCTGAAGATGAGCTCGTAAAGGGCTATGTGATCCCTGCCTATGTCCTGAACCTGGCCCGAGAGTGTTACCGAGCGCAGCTCCTCCGGATCGAGGGCTTTCGTAGGCCTGATACACTCGTGGGCCCCGCCCTCTCCCCATCTCCTAGGATGGAAGTATTCATCTCCGAGCTCCTCTTTAAGATACTCCCTTGCCACGCTTATGCCTGCATCTGAGACCCTCGTGGAGTCGGTCCTGTGGTAGGTTATAAAGCCCTTTTCGAAAAGATCCTGTGCGAGCTGCATGGTCTTCTTGACGCTGAACCTGAACCTGTCTGATGCCTCCTTGAGGAGGGTGTCTGTCGTGAAAGGGGGTTGGGGGTTTATCTCTTCCTCACCCTCGCTCAGGACCTCGAACTCTATCTCGTCGAGCTTATCGAAGAAACTCCTCGCTTCCTTCTTGCTGGGAAACTCGAACTCCAGCCTGAGCCATCGGCCCTCATATTTGAAGGTCACCTGGACCACATGCCTCTTTTTCCTGTACTCTTTCTCCCTCTCTATTATCCATCCGAGGACTGGTATCTGCACCCTTCCGCCCGAGAGCCATACCTTCTGGAAGGTGGACTGGAGTATCCTCGAGACCTCGAAGCCCACCCACCTGTCCGCCACCCTCCTGACTATCTGAGCTTTGACGAGGTTCTCGTCGAAGTCCCTGGGGCTTTCCAACGCCCCGGATATGGCCCTCCTGGTTACCTCGTGGAACTCTATCCTCCTTATCCGAGGTATGAACGGAGATAGAACCGCCCCCACGTCCCAGCCTATCTTCTCCCCCTCCGTATCGGGGTCCGTTGCTATGTAGGCACTATCCACCTCCTGAGCTATAAGCCTAAGACCCCTGATGGTCCCTTCCTTGTTGTCTATCACCTCGTAGATAGGAAGAAAATCTCCGTTCTCGACAAAGACGCCGTGAAAACCGCCCTCTTTGGCAAGATCTAGGATATGCCCCAGGGAGGAGGTTATCATGATGTAGAAGTCTCCGGCGCTTATCTCCAAGACCTCGAAATCCCCAAACCTGCGTGAGACGGGTTTGCCAAAGAAGTTCGCTATGGTCCTCGCCTTGTTAGGAGACTCCACCACTATGAGTACAGGCCTTACGTGTTCCCTCCTCTCTATCTCGGCCTTTCCTTCTAAGATGTCCTTGACCTTCTTTCTGTCCTCATCTATCTCCTCGATCAGCCTATTTAGATCCTCCTCGCTTGCCTTCTTGAACTTCACATCCTCGTTGAACCACCTTACCTTCCTCACCAAGTTGTTGAAGGCCCTTCGGTCCTCCACGAGGACGTAGCTCAGACCTTTCGTTATCCCTCCCGGGTACATCCTGGATGTCCTTCCCGAAGCCTGGAGGTATCCCGTAACGTCTGCGACAACTATCGCGTACCCCGTATCAGTTTTTCTGAGGGTTATCTCCTCCGAGTCTTCTATCAACTTCATGACCTCTTCCGAGAGTAAAAAGGCTCTTATCTTTTCTCTCAGTTCCTCTATCCTTCCCCTGAGGTTGGGAGTTCTCTGTATAAACTCCTCGCTTATGAAAGAGTACCTCCTTAGGCTCTGTATCCAGGAGTCCACATCCCTGAGTTTATTCTTTATGGATTTAGCCACCAGGGGCCTCACAGACAGGAGGGCCCATAGGAGGTGGGAGACGCTCGTTTCTATATTCAGGGATACGGTTATCTTGGGAACTCCATAGAAGAGGGCGTACCTGACAGCATGTGGAAGGTCCAGGCCCCTGACGAGTGGGTTCCTGTACGAGGATATTCCCACTAGAACATCTACCTTCCCATTCTCGAATTCGGAAAAATTCTTTATATCCTCGTAGGACTTCACCCTTATACCAGCGCCCTCAAGCAGGGACACGACTTCCCGGACAGCCTCCTTTCCCGCGTCTGAAGACACGAAGATGAGACCACCGCTACCGAGCTCCTTCACCCTCTCAACGAGAGCCTCCCGAGGGTCCTTCACCTCCTCGTAGAGGTCCTCAACGTTTCTCAGGTACAGGGTGGGTCTTCCCACCTCGAAGCCCAGAAGTTCCCTGAAGAGCTTTAT
>WFPN01000304.1 GCA_015487535.1 Aquificaceae bacterium | reverse complement strand
ATCTTGTCCACCTTGTCGTAGTCTATCTCGGGATAGACTATCTGCTCCGCTATACCGAAGGAGTAGTTCCCCCTTCCGTCGAAGGACCTGGGGTTGAGTCCCTTGAAGTCTTTGACCCTCGGAAGGGCTACCGATATGGTCTTGTCGAGGAAGTCCCACATCCTCTCCTTTCTAAGAGTCACCTTCAGGCCTATGGGCATACCCTTCCTGAGCTTGAAGCCCGCCTCGGACTTCTTGGCCCTTCTGACGGAGGGTTGCTGCCCCGTTATAAGCCTTAGGTCCTCGGCGGCCCTTTCCAGGTTCTTTATGTCCTGAACAGCCTCACCCACGCCCATGTTTACCACCAC
Source organism: Aquificaceae bacterium (assembly GCA_015487535.1). GTDB lineage: Bacteria > Aquificota > Aquificia > Aquificales > Aquificaceae > Hydrogenivirga. Next base: position 2,446 of record WFPN01000304.1, on the reverse strand, counting down.
CTTCACTATCCTGGGAACCTCCATCGGGTTCTTGTACTCAAACCTCTGCATCAGGCGCGGGACGACCTCTTCCTTGTACTTCTTGTAAAGCCTGGGAACGTATTTGGTAGCTACAGCCATCGCCTTAACCTCTCAACTGTTTTTCCCTGACGAGATCTATGTTCTCACCGCACTTCTTGCAGTACCTGTACTTCCTCAGAACCCCCTTCTCCTCAACTATCCTGAAGCCAACCCTAGTGGGCTTGTTGCAGTTGGGGCATACGAGCATAACGTTGCTGATGTGTATAGGGGCCTCCATCTCGATTATCCCGCCCTCTCTGACGTTGGGGATCTCTTTCAGATGTTTTTTAACCAGATTGACGCCTTCGACTATAACCCTGTTCTTCTCCGGAATCACCCTTACAACCTTTCCCGTCTGCCCTTTGTTGGCTTTCTTTCCTCTTACGACTACTACTGTATCTCCCTTCTTTATCTTCGCTGCCATCAAACCACCTCCGGTGCCAGGGAAGCTATCTTGGTAAACCCTCTGTTCCTGACCTCTCTCGCTATCGGACCGAGAACCCTCGTTCCGAGGGGCTCTCCGTACTGATTCAGGAGGACGCAGGCGTTGTCGTCGAACTTTATGTAGCTACCGTCTGGGCGCCTTACCTCCTTGGCTGTTCTCACCACCACAGCCCTGTATATCTTCCCCTTCTTGGCGTTTCCGTCGGGGAGGGCATCCTTCACGGTTACCGTTATCACGTCCCCGAGGGTGGCGTACTTCCTCGGAGCGTAAGGTATCCCTATCACCTGAACTCTCTTCGCCCCCGAGTTGTCGGCAACGTTCATATAGCTCTGGCGCTGTATCATGGCTTTTCACCCCAAAAATCTAAAGTGCTGTCCTAAAAAGAGACAAAATAGTATTCTAACAATTCCCAGGACGGAAAGCAAGCTCAACTTTGTATATTAATAGTAGAGGTAGTTGTTGAAGAAGGGTAGCCTGCTGAGAAAGCTTACGATTTACGTGGCCGTTGGATCGGCCCTAAGTGCGATCATAACCCTGATCGTACTTTACTTCGTGCTCCATATAACGGGCGTTCCCGCAGCGGAGATACCCAAAACACTGATATTCTCAGGCGTGGTAATAACGCTGATATTCATGTTGCCTGTCTTTTTCGTGAGGGCTTTCCTCTACAAGCTACTTATAGAGAAGATAGAGCTCCTTACCGAGACCATGGAGAGGGTCAGTAAAGGGGACATAGAAACGCCCATAGAACCCTTGACCAACGACGAGTTCGGCAAGATGGCCGAGGCTTTCGAAAAGATGAGGGTCAGTATAAAGGAGATGCTAGATAAGCTGGAGGGAAGGCTTGATAGGGAGAGGTAAAAAGTACAGGAGTGTTCTCTACAAGATACTCGACGTGGTCTTCATAGGAACCCTGATAGGGGCTGCGCTCATATTCTTCGTCTTCTTCTTCGCTATGGTGAATAACGGTGTAGCCCAAGAGGTAGCCTGGAGGTACGCCCTTGGATCTACCCTGTTCTTAGTCCTATGCTGGTTCGTGGGCCCTATACTCATGATTCAGCTCCTCGTTGAGAGGACCATACTCAAGCATATAAAGGATATGACGCAGCGCCTTGAGAGGATGAGTTCGGGAGACCTAGATACGCCCGTTGAAATGAAGGGAGAGTACGAGATAGAGAGACTCTCCGAGTCTTTCGAGAGGATGAGGCTCTCCCTGAGGGCACTTTTGAGAAGGATGAGAAGGAATGAGTCCTGAGGAAGAGATAAAGATCGCCCTATCGAGGGCGAGGCAGGGATCCGGAGCTCTGTTCATAGCGATCCAGGACGTCCTCGGGTTTCTGAGTATCTGGGCCGCGGACGTAGAGGAGGAGTTCGTAAAGAAGTGGCTCTCCAAGATGGAGAACCTCCTGATAAGCTTCGCCACGCTGGAGACGGGAGACAAGGATGTGCCCGAGTTCTCGTTCGGTGATATAGGCAGGTACTACTACTACGTCAGCATGCTGAATCCACAGCTCTACCTAGTTGGTCTTTTCTCCAAGAGGGTAGGTGCGGCCAAGGTTCTCTACGCGATGGGCGGGATAGCCGAAGAGATGAAGGGCTTTACCGACGTGCTAATGGAGCTCAAGGAGAGCTCTAGGGGAAAGTACCTAGAACGAAAGGAGGAGGAGGCACGCAACAGGAAGGTCAGGAGGAAGAAGCGCTACCTCTCCCCCCATCAGATAGAGGCTATAAAGGACACGTTCGTGAACGAGATAGGTCCCGCTGGGGAATACATATTCAACGCTACCCTGATAGAGAGGAGGTTCAACAAGAACCTCCTTACAAAGGAAGACGCCTACGAGCTTGTAAACCATCTTGTACAGGAAATAGATTCTCTGGAGAGGGCCGAAAGGTTCGTAAAGACCGCCCTCAGCATAGTTGACGAAGAAGCTTTATAATTCT
>WFPN01000303.1 GCA_015487535.1 Aquificaceae bacterium | reverse complement strand
GTCTTCCTCGCGTTCCACCTACCTACTTTTCTTCTCTCGTTGGTGGGTTCTATCTTGGGTTTGCACCTTCCCTGCCGGTCGCAATCGAGTAGCATAGTAAAACCCGCCACGAGCATTTTCCCCTCAAGCTCCTGCTTAGTATAGGACTTGTTTTCATGGTTAACCGTATAGACCACTACCTTCCCCTTCTTGAAGTGTGTGATCTTCTCTCCCTTGTTCACCTGTGTCTGGGATCCCTGCTGGGGAGCGTTCTTCATGAGGTTCTTCATGAAGGGAAGCTGTCCGAGCGGATTTCCCTTGGTTACGGTCTTCTCCTCCCAGACCTCCTTCTCGTAGCCCTCAGCCCTGTACAGTTTTACCTTCCTGTAGCTCTCGTGGAAGTTGCTCTTTGTAATGATCTCCTTTTCGATCAGTATGGCGGGCAGGGAGAAACCAAGGCCTATCAGAGTGAGTAAAAGTAATATAACTCTCATATCAACCCCTCCTTCTATCAGAACTCACCGAAAATTAGCTTGTTAGGATCCTCGTCCGAGAGCTTTACCCCTTTGCTCAGGATGTACTTCTCCAGATTTCCCTGGTCCTTCAGGGGCGTGAGCCTCTTCTCTCCCTCCGGGGTCTCCCACAGGACCGAGTAGGAGTCTCCCTTTACCACAACGTCCGGCTCGAGCTTCTTAAAGCCCTTGCTCTCCATGATCTTCAGGAATGTGTCCTCTTCCAAGGCGAGGACGAACAGGGGGTAATCCTTTCTGACCTCGGGCGAGTCCTCGACGGTCACGTCCAGCTTCCTGAAGACCTCGAGCATGGCCTCGGATACTGCGTCTCCAAAATCCTCCTCCGTCAGCTTCTCGTCCCCGACGAACCAGATCTGGAACTTATCTTCGTAAGAGGTCAGCTCCAGCTTGAAGTACTTCATTCTAATAATTTACCCTCCTACCAGATAGACCGGTACGGTTATAGGTTTCCAGGTGGGCGTGTGGGGTATCCTCTTGGATCTGCCTTCCTCGATCAGCCTCTGAACGTACGGCGGAACTGCGGGCTCTACCTCGAACTCGTATAGGTAGTACTTCACCCTGACCCTCGGGATTACGCCGGGTGTTGTGGCTATTGGGACCTCTATAAGGGCCTCGAAGCTCGTCTCAGGTTTGCCAGACCTAATAGCCTTCAAAACCTCCAGGAGGACCCTGCTTCCCGCAGCGTTGCTGAGGTAGTTCTCCATCTCTTTGTTCCTCTGCTCGAGCCCTGCGGGGCTGAAGTCTGATGGCTGTGTCTGTCTGTGTCCGAAGATGTAGTTGGGATCGGAGTATATGTCCGCATGGTAACCCATGTATGTGTCGGACCAGACCACCATCGTGGGAACGTAAACGTCCCCCTGTCTGGTTTCCAGAAAGACCCACACACAGGTCTTGGGTGGCATGGGATCTATTCCGGTAGGAGAGACGTACCCTCTTATGTTCATGGGCATAATAGGAAAGGGCATCTGGGCGTTCCTTTCGAAGCCAAGCACCTCTATGTGTCCGCAGTACTTGAAGCTCTTTATAGGCTGGGCGAAGGTGAGTGCCGTGAGCACGAGGATAAGAATCAACCCCATGATCGCCTCCCGTATCTTAAATGATAGTCTTTCCCTAGGGCATGCAGTGTGAATCTTACCCTTTCCTGACCCTGTAGAACTTCTTCTTTCCCACCTGGACCTTGAGCTCCCCGTTCAGCTTTATGCTCTGGTAAGGGTCGGTTACCTTCTCGAAGTTCACCTTAAGGCCTCCTCCCTGGATAACCCTCCTCCCCTCGTTCTTTGAGGATACAGCCTTCAGTTTTATAAGCAGATCGAGGGCAGTTATCTCCTCCTCCGGAATCTCCACAAGGGGTGCGTCTTCGGGGAACTTCCTCTTGGAGTATGTGCTCTCGAACCACTCCCTCGCTTTCCTGGCCTCCTCCTCGGAGTGGAACCTGCTTACTATCAGCTCGGCGAGGTGTTTCTTGGCCTCCATGGGATGCCACTCTCTTTTGAATTTCTCTATCTCTTCCTCTGTGTAGTCCGTCAGTAGCAGGTAGTAATCCCACATGAGCTCGTCCGAGATGGACATGAGCTTTCCGAACATGGTCTTGGGATCTTCCGTTATACCCACATAATTTCCGTAAGACTTGGACATCTTCCTGACCCCGTCGAGGCCCACCAGCAGGGGAAGGGTCATGCAGACCTGGGGCTCCTGACCGTACTCCCTCTGGATATCCCTCCCTATCAGGAGGTTGAACTTCTGGTCAGTCCCTCCCAGCTCAACGTCCGCCTTTATGGCGACCGAGTCGTAAGCCTGAAGGAGCGGGTAGAGGAACTCGTGGATGTGTATGGGCCTTCCCTCCTTAAAGCGCTTTGAGAAGTCCTCCCTCTCGAGCATCCTCGCCACCGTGTACTTGGCGGAAAGCTTTATCAGACCCTCAGTCCCCAGCTCCCTGAGCCAGGCGCTGTTGAAGACTATCCTCGTCCTTTCGGGATCCAGAACCTTGAAGACCTGCTCCTCGTAAGTTCTGGCGTTCTCCAGAACCTCCTCTTCCGTGAGAGGGGGTCTCGTCTCGCTCCTTCCGGTTGGATCCCCTATCATGGCGGTGAAGTCCCCGATCACGAAGTAGACCTCGTGGCCGAGCTGTTGAAACTGGCGCATCTTCTGGAGGAGAACCACGTGTCCCAGGTGGAGGTCGGGAGCGGTGGGATCGAAGCCGGCCTTCACTCTGAGGGGCCTTCCCTCCTTCAGCTTTTTAAGGAGCTCCTCCTCCTCTATTATCTCTACCGTTCCCTGTTTGAGGAGCTGGAGCTGCTCTTCCGGACTCACGGGAGAAAGATTATAACCCATAGTAGGGAAGCTCCGTGATAGGCCTTCCCGTAATTCTGAAGAGGGCGTTGGCAACCGCAGGAGCTATCGGTGGAAGGCCCGGCTCCCCTATACCTCCCATCTCGCCCTCCGAGCGGACTATGTGGACCTCTATCTCGGGAGCCTCCTCCATCCTGAGGATGGGGTATGTGTCGAAGTTGTTGTTTACCGCAAAGCCGTCTTTAAACTTAACCCCCTCGTAGAGGAAGGCACTCAGACCCATGATGATCCCGCTCTCCATCTGCTGGACCACGAGATCTGGGTTAACCACGAGGGGCCCCAGATCCACCGCGCACACGACCCTGTGGACCTTTACCCTTCCATCTACAAGAGACACCTCCGCCACCTGAGCCACATGGGTCCCGAAGGAATAGTGGTAGGCTATCCCGAGGGCCTGCCCTTCCTTAGGTCCCCTGTGCCAACCGGAAGCTTCCGCCACCTTCTCTATAACCCCCTGCGCCCTCGTGTGAAGGCCCAGGAGCTCGAGCCTCAGATCTACGGGATCTTTCCCTCCTAAGTGGGCCAGCTGGTCCAGGAAGGTTTCCATTACGTAGGCGTTGTGGGTGTGGCCTACAGAGCGCCAGAACCAGACGGGGATCTTAACCCTTGACTTTACGAACTCCACGTGGATGTTGGGTATCTCGTAGAAGGTGTTGGCCACCCCGGAGACCGCGGCGCTGTCCACACCCCTCCTCTCTTTTCCTATGGCCCACTCGAAGACCGCGGGGACCGCTATCTTGAAGTATAGGGAGTTGGGCATCCCGCTTTTGTCTACCGAGCCCCTGAGCCTTACCGCACACATGGGCCTGAACCAGCCCGACTGAACGTCGTCCTCCCTCGTGTAGAAGAGCTTCACGGGCCTTCCCGTTTTTCTGGCGATCTTTAGGGCTTCCGCTACGAACTCCGAATTTGACTTCCTCCCGAAGCCTCCGCCGAGGTATGTGGTTATCACCCTTATCCTGCTCTCGGGAAGTCCCGTTATGCGCCTCGCGTGCCTGAGGACGGAGGTCTGGCTCTGGGTGGGTGCGTAGATAGTGCATCCATCCCTGTCTATCTTGACCGTGCAGGCCATGGGCTCCATGCAGGCGTGGTAGAGATAGGGGAGGAGGTAGGTGAGCTCTATC
>WFPN01000302.1 GCA_015487535.1 Aquificaceae bacterium | reverse complement strand
TGATAAACCTTATAAGGCCTCAGGACATACTCAGGCTCTATCGTATAAACAAGCTCGACGGGATAGTGGCGGGGCTTACCTTTACCTCCGTATTCTTCATGGATCTCTGGGTGGCTATAACCTTGGGTGTGATACTCTCGCTTGGTAGCTTCGTTTACAGAACCATGTATCCGAGGATAGTTATACTCTCGAGAGATCCGGAATCTGGAACCTTTGTGAACGCGGAGAAGAGAGGCCTTCCCGAATGCCCTCAGATACTCTACATAAGGCCCAATATGTCCATATACTTTGGGAATGCCCAGTACGTTTACGACTATATCTTAGAAAGGACTCAGGAGAGACTCCAGAAGGGACCTCTCAAGTACGTTCTCATAGACATGGAGGCTGTGAACTACATAGACGCTACTGGCTCTGAAACGGTTATAAGGCTGGTTAGATCTCTCAGGGACCTGGGTGTGGAGGCCGCCTTCGCCAATATAGGCTGCGACGTGTATCCGCTGTTGGAGAATGCGGGCTTTGACAAGGTCGCCAGGCACGAACTCGTCTTCGATTCCAAGGGCCAGTCGATAATTGAGCTCTTTAAGAGGATAGACCACAATTACTGCAGGAAGGAGTGCCCTTACGTGGTATTCCAGGAGTGCCTCACCGTCAAAGAGGGCAAGCTGGACGCCAAAAAGACCGCTTAGATCTTGGTCCTGAACCACTCTATCGTCTTCTTTAAACCTTCTCTAACGGGGGTCTTAGGCTCCCATCCAAGAATACTCTTCGCCTTCGTTATGTCGGGTCTCCTCCTGTCCGGATCGTCTTCCGGTCTCTCCTTGAAGACTATATCCGAACTGCTTCCGGTAATCTCCTTTATAAGTTTAGCGAGCTCCAGGACGGTGTACTCCTCCGGGTTTCCCAGGTTGAAAACCTCCCCCTCTATACCTTCCTTTACCGCGAGCCTGTAGATACCCTCCACGAGATCCTCTATGTAGCAGAAACTCCTCGTCTGGGAGCCGTCCCCGTAAACCGTTATCGGCTTTCCCGTGAGGGCCTGGTATATGAAGTTGGGCACGACCCTGCCGTCGTTAATCCTCATCCTCGGTCCGTAGGTGTTGAATATCCTCGCTATCCTCACGTCTATACCGTGCTCCCTGTGGTAGGCCATCGAGAGGGCCTCCGAGAACCTCTTGGCCTCATCGTAAACGCTCCTCGGACCTATGGGGTTCACGTTTCCCCAGTAAGTTTCGGGCTGGGGATGGACCTGTGGGTTGCCGTATATCTCCGAGGTGGAGGCAAGAACGTACCTTGCCTTCTTAGCTTTAGCAAGGCCGAGGGTGTGGAGGGTTCCCAAGGAGTCCACCTTCATCGTGTGTATGGGGTGGTTCAGATAGTCCACCGGAGAGGCGGGGCAGGCGAAGTGGAGTATGAGATCGAGATCGCCCTCCACGTAGATGAAGTTGGTAACGTCGTACTTGATGAAGGTAAAGTTCTCGTTTCCGAAGAGGTGGGATATGTTCTCGGGCGTTCCCGTCAGGAAGTTGTCCATCCCTATAACCTCGTGTCCTTCCCTCAAGAAGCGCTCGCAGAGATGAGACCCTATGAAGCCAGCCGCCCCGGTTATAAGGACACGCATGAGCAACTATTTTAAGGCAAACCTGTAGAGGATAAGGCCGATCAGTGGAAACACGAACATAAGTGAAGCGGACAGCCTGAAGTTGTCATCTGTTAAGAGTAAAAGCAGGGCCCACAGGAACAATCCCGTAGTGGAGGCTACCCTCTCGGTTAGGGACAGGAAGGAGAGCCTTACCGAGGCCTCCCCCTCCGGGAACTCCTGTAAGATCAGAACCCTTGAGGTTGTCCAGAGATGGGCCAAGGAAAGGCCGGCCAGCGAACCTATAAAGAGGACAGCCTCCTTGGGAACGAATGGAAGGGAGAGAAGGAACAGTATCCAGAGGAAGAAACCGATGGGAAACACCTTCCTAACACCCAGGGAGTCGGTCAAAAAACCCCATAAAGGCCCCCCCACGACTCCACCGAGAGCTGACATGCCTATTACCCTGTATATCTCGGCCCTGCCGAGAGAGTAAACCTCTCTGAGGTAAACACCCATCATGGCTATAAGGGTATTGGCCACCTCAGTCATGCAGAGGATAGCAAGGACAAGGAGAATAAACCTCTTATCTTTGAACACACCCTTTACACTTACCTCGCTCACCGCCCTAGGGTTTTCCAGAAAGAACAGGGAGGGCAAGAACAGAACGAAGAAGATCAGGGCTACCTGCACGTATATATACGGCTCCCTCAAACGTTCGGCGAGAAACAAGAGGGCGAAGGCAGAACCCACGTAGCCCAAAGCTACACCAAAGCCGGAGGTCTTTCCCCTGCTTTCGAATCCAAGAAGCATGGAGTTGTAAAAGACGAAAGCCTGCTGGTGAGATACGGCCATGACGAGGAAGAGAAGAAGCGCTGCCAGAGGCATCCCGTAGAAAAGGCTTATGGAAGCACAAAAGATAGCTGTGAGGACGGAGAATACTGTGAAGAAATGCTTTCTCAGTGCTGACCTGTCCGCCAGCCTTCCCAGGTACAGGGCGAGGGCGAAGGATATCAGAAAGGCAAGACCGTAGGTTAGGCTGTAGGCCTTGGTGTCTATGTGCTGGGTTATGTATAGGGGGAAGGAGGTGGAGAAGACGAGGGAACCGAGGATCGTCTCCCCGGTGTCGAAGAGGGCGAAGGCTAGGCTTCTCCTCACCTGCTTAAGATCTCTACCTCACATACGTCCGACTCTCCGTATGGATCCCTCTTGCACTGCTCGAGGGGTATGACCTTCCAGAACTTGCCGAGAAACTCCTCGAAGTTGGAGAGTATCTCCTTGGCCCTGGGGCTGCCTGTGTAGTTGTAGTGCCTCTCTATAAGGCTCCTGAGCTCCTCTATTTCGTCCTCCCCAACGAGCCTCCTCGCATACACGTAGGAGTAGTTGAGCTTGTGCTCTAGGGTTCCGCTCTCATCAAGGATGTAGGCGTGCCCTCCTGTCATTCCTCCGCCTACGTTGTAGCCAACCTCGCCGAGGGAGACAATGATACCTCCTGTCATGTATTCGCAAAGGTGGTGCCCGGTTCCCTCGACGACCGCAGTAGCTCCGCTGTTCCTCACCCCGAACCTCTCACCAGCCCTTCCTGCGGCATACAGCTCTCCACCTATCGCCCCGTAGAGGCATGTGTTACCCATTATCACGTTCTCGTGGGTATTCTCCACACCCTCAGGAACAAGGATTATCTTTCCTCCCCACATACCTTTGCCTACGTAGTCGTTGGCGTCCCCTATCAGTTTCAAGGTCACTCCCCTGTGGTTGAAGGCTCCGAAGCTCTGACCCGCGGTTCCCCTGAAGGTGAGCTTTATCGTGTCTTCGGGAAGCCCCTCGTCCCTGTACTTAACGGCTATGTAGTAATTGATTTTGGTGGGTATGGTTCTGTGGACGTTCCTTATCTCGTACTCCTTCTCGAAGGGCTCTCCCCTCTCTATGTAGGGCAGAACGTCCTTGAGTATCTCGTCGTTGAAGTTGGGGGCGGGGTTGTCGTTTCTCTCAACGAGGCACCTTCTCGGTCTGTCCTCCGGGTAACCTTCCAAGAGGGCCTCCACCTTTATCCTCTTCGAGCCGGGGAACTCGTCGTATCTGACGACCTCTATGAGATCGGTCCTACCTATTATCTCGTCGAGGCTTCTCACACCCATCTGGGCGAGGATCTCCCTTACCTCCCTCGCCACAGCCCTGAAGTAGGCCATAACGTTCTCCACCTTTCCCTTGAACTTGGCCCTGTACTTGGGATCTTGTGTGGCTACTCCGGTGGGACAGGTGTTGAGATGACAGGCCCTCGCCATTACGCAGCCTTCGGCTATCATCGCGGCGGTCCCAAAGCCGAACTCTTCCGCACCAAGGAGCGCCCCTATTACCACGTCCTTACCGGTCCTCATACCGCCGTCTATCCTCACCCTTATCTTATCCCTGAGATCGTTCTCCATAAGCATCCTCTGGGTTTCCATAAGCCCTATCTCCCAGTAGTTGCCAGCGTTCTTTATGGAGGAGTAGGGTGAGGCCCCCGTTCCGCCCTCAGCACCGCTTATCTGGACTATGTCCGCATAGGCCTTGGCAACTCCAGCCGCTATCGTTCCAACGCCGTGTTCGGCGACAAGCTTGACGCACACCCTCGCCTCGGGGTTTGCCTGTTTGAGGTCATGTATGAGCTGAGCGAGGTCCTCGATAGAGTAGATGTCGTGGTGGGGAGGGGGAGATATTAAGGTTACTCCCGGCTGGGAGTGTCTTAGCTTGGCTATGTACTCGTTCACCTTGTGGCCGGGGAGCTGACCCCCTTCTCCTGGCTTGGCACCCTGGGCGATCTTTATCTCGATATCTTTTGCACTCGCAAGGTATGTGGGGGTAACTCCGAACCTGCCGCTCGCCACCTGCTTTATGGCGGAGTTCTTTATGGTCCAGTATCTCTTTGGATCCTCACCGCCCTCTCCCGAGTTGGATTTCATCCCGAGCCTGTTACAGGCTTCGGCTATAACCTCGTGAGCTTCTGGAGATAGAGCTCCTAAGGACATGCCGCCCGTGACGAACCTCTTTAGGATCTCCTCCTCTGGCTCCACCTCCTCTATGGGGATAGGCTTTTCTGCCTTCCTGTAGGTCAGGAGATGCCTTATGAAGGTGGGGTGCTGGGAGTTGGCGAGCTCCGAGAACTTCTTGTAGTCCTCGTAGTCTTTGGTCTCCAGGAACTTGTGTAGGGCCCTCACAACGTGGGGGGACCATGCGTGGAACTCCCCACCCTTTCTGAACTTCATGTCCCCGCCGTAGTCTAGTTTGGGCTCCTCTGTCTCGTAGGCAGCGTTGTGCCTTGCCAATGTGGATATCTCTATCTCCTCTATCCCGTCCGCCTCTAAGGTTACGGGGGTTCCCGTGAAGAACTTCTCCACCACGTCCCTGTTTAGGCAGACCGTATCGAATATCTGGGCCCCGTGGTAGGAGTTGAGTGTGGATATGCCCATCTTGGACATTATCTTGAGAAGCCCGTCTTCGAGGGCCTTCTTGTAGTTGAAGACAGCCTCCTCGTAGTGGATCTCTAGCTTACCCTTGTCGCACAGCTCCTTTATAGTCTCGTAGGCAAGGTATGGATATACCGCGCTCGCCCCGTATCCTATCAGGCAGGCTATCTGATGGGTGTCCCGGGCCTCACCTGTCTCCATTATGAAGGAAACCTTAGTGGAGAGACCCTGCTTTG
>WFPN01000301.1 GCA_015487535.1 Aquificaceae bacterium | reverse complement strand
TGTCTATGAAGTCTATTATTATGATGCCGCCTATATCCCTGAGTTTTATCTGCTTGGCTATCTCTTCGGCGGCCTCGAGGTTGGTCTTAAGTGCGTTCTCTTCCAGGGTATCTCCACACCCGGATCCGCTGTTCACATCTATGACGGTCATGGCCTCGGTCTCCTCTATGATTATGTACCCTCCTCCCTTCAGCCATATATACTTGGCGAAGAGCTTGGTCATAGCCTTGTCGAGGCCATACCTCTTGAAGAAGACGCTCATGTCCCTCACGTACCTAACCTTCTCGACCAGTTCGGGGAAGTTCTCTTCCAGGAACGAGAGAATCTCTGCCCACAGCTCCCTGTCATCGACCACTATCTCGGATAGATCGTGCCAGTAGTCCCTTATCATCTGTGCCCAGATCGGAACCTCCTCGTGGAGGAGACCCGCCTTGATGGAAGAGGCCTTCTCCCTTATCTTATCCCAGGTCCTTCTTAAGGAGTCCAGTTCCTGCAAGAGCTCCTCTTCCGAGACCCACTCGGCGGAAGTCCTAACTATCACTCCATCGTTCTGAAGCTCCCTTTCGAGGAGCTCCTTGAAGTACTTCCTTTTCTCCTCGCTCTCTATCTTCGAGGATACGAAGACCTTGTTTGTAGTGGGCAGGTAAACGAGGTACTTCCCAGGTATGCTTATACGGCAGGTTACCTTTGCCCCCTTCTCCTCCATGGGCTCCCTTTTCATCTGAACTATCACCTCGGCCCCCACGTCCAGAGGGGCACACCCCTCCTCACCCTCACCGTCCAGACCCTTGAAAGGCAGGTAAGCCTCCTTATCGAGACCTATATCCACAAAGGCTCCGTTCAGGCTCTTGGCGAGTCTCTTTATCCTCCCCTTGAATATGCTCCCTGCAAGCCTCTGATCCTCCCTCTTCTCTACCTTTATCTCCGAGATCTCCTTATCCTTTAGGAGGAAGGAAAGCACGAGGCTTTTGCTTGCGGATATTATAAGGCGCACATCCATCGGTAGATATTTTAAAGTATTTTCTGATATGCCCATCGGTCTTATAGCTGGAAGGGGTAGGCTGCCTGAGATCTTCAGAGAATCGGCACGGAGATCGGGGGAGGAGGTCTTCAGCGTAGGTGTGAAGGGTATAACCGACTCGCAGGTGGACGAGCTCCTGCCTGTGGGAAAAGTAGGGGGGTTGATAAAGCTCTTTAAAAAGAAGGGGGTTCATGAGATCGTTATGCTCGGGAAGTTCGAACACAGGCTTATATACACGGGCTTTCTCAACTTCGATCTGAAAGCTCTCTCCGTTTTAAGGCGTGCAAAAGATAGAAGACCGGCGAGTCTGGTGAAGGCCTTTATGGAAGTCCTCGAAGAGGAAGGCTTTGAGTTTATAGACCCTACACCGTACCTTAGGGAGCTCCTAGCTGACGAGGGTGTTATGGGCAGGAGGAAGCCTGAGGAGGAGGCTACCGAGGACGGTATCTTTGGGTTCTTCATAGCTAAGGAACTGGCGGAGCTCGATGTGGGTCAGACGGTAGTGGTAAAGAACAAGGCTGTAGTTGCCGTTGAAGCTATGGAGGGTACACAGGAGACTATAAGGAGGGGAGGAAGGATAGGAGGAAAGGGAACTAGGGTTGTGAAGGTGGCTAGGAAGAACCAGGACTTCAGGATAGACGTTCCCACGGTCGGGATCGAGACCCTTGAGGTTATGAGGGAGGTGAAGGCAGACTCCCTGTTCCTAGAGGCGGGTAAGGTCTATATAGTCGATAAGGAGAAGTTCCTGAGGGTTGCGGATAGGCTCGGTATCTCCGTGATCGGGTTGTGTTAAAATGAACCACCATGAAGCATGAATGGGAGAAGTACAAGGAGAAGGTTCTCGAACTCAGGGAGATCTTCAAGAACAAGAGTGAAGGCAGCGAGGTGGATGTGGACGTATTCCTCCCAGGGGAGGAGGGGTACGAATCGGAGGTCGGCGTCCCATACGTGAGGGTTAGATACTACGTTAACGAGCATTACTACGAGAGGAGGATAGACCTTTACGAGTACCATCTGAAGAAGGATCTGGAGGAGCTCGTCAATCTCATAGAGCACTTTATACAAGAGTTCGAAATGGAGATAGATCAGAGCGAGTACGGAGGAGGCTGATTAATATCCCTTTTCCAAGGAGGGGTGGCCGAGCGGACGAAGGCGGGGGATTTGAAATCCCTTGAGGGTTCGCAGCCCTCCGTGGGTTCGAATCCCACCCCCTCCGCCAGCTGGAAACATGAAGGTCGCAACCTACAACGTAAACTCCATAAAGGCGAGGAAGGATCTACTCTTCCAGTGGCTCGAAAGACAGCCGGTAGATGTTCTCTGCCTCCAGGAGCTAAAGCAGGAGGAGAAAAACTTCCCCTTCGAAGAGTTCAGGGCCAAGGGTTACGAGTGCGAGGTATTCTCCCAGAAGGCCTACAACGGGGTATGTATATGCTCCAAGTTCCCCATAGAGGAGGTGAGAAAGGGTTTTGGGGACGAGTACTTCGATAGGCAGAAGAGGATCATAACAGGAAGGATAGAGGGTATATGGTTCGTGAACGTGTACGCCCCTCACGGGGACCTGAGGGGAACGGAAAAGTTCTACTACAAGCTCGAGTTTTACGAGAGACTCCTTCAGTTCTTGAAGGAGAACTTCTCCCCGAATGATCCTGTATGCATGGTTGGGGACTTCAACGTGGCGGGAGAGGATATAGACGTCTTCGATCCGGAGCTTCTGAGAGATACCATAGGCACCATGAAGGAGGAGAGGGAAGCCTTCGAGAGGATTATAGAGTGGGGGTTTATAGACGCTTTCAGGTATCTGTACCCTGACAAGGTCCAGTTTACCTGGTGGGACTACATAGGGGGCATGATCTGGAAGGACAAGGGTATGAGGATAGACTACATACTCGTAACGGATCCCTTGAAGGATAAGCTGAGGGATGTGTTCGTGGATCTGTGGCCTAGGAAGAGAAGGAAACCTAAACCTTCGGACCATGCTCCCGTGATCGGGGTGTTGGAGACATGAAGGCCGTTCTGTTCGCCCTCCTTTCGGCCCTCGTCTGGGGAACCGCACCTCTAATATTCAAGATAGGGCTCCGGGGAGAGGTGCCTCCTCTCGTAGGTATCTTTTACCATAACCTTACCGCAGCCCTGTTTGCCTTCGTGTCCATACTGCTCGTTAGGGAATCCCTGAGCTATCCCACGAGGGACCTTATCATAGTTTCCTTCGGGGGGTTCGTGTCAGGCCTCCTCGGGCTTCTACTCTACTACAAGGCGATAAAGGTCGGTGAGGTGTCGGTAGTGGCACCCATAGTAGCGAGCTCTCCCCTCTGGGCAAGCCTTCTTGCCTTCATTCTCCTAGGTGAGGCCTTTTCCTTCATGAAACTCCTGGGAACTATCCTCGTGGTGCTGGGGGTTATACTTATAACTACATCAAGGTGATAAGGCTCCTGGCCGTAATCCTCCTGCTGGTAGCCGGTGTTCTCGGTCTTGTACTCCCCCTGCTTCCCGGATGGCCCTTTCTGCTTCTCGCGCTCTACATGCTGGGTCTCGTAAGTAAAAGGAGACTTCTGAAGGGTCTCAAACGCCTGGGAGGCAAGAGGGGAGGGCTGCTTAGGAAGCTGATAGCGTGCCTGATTATAAAGGTAGTTTACAGAAGAAGGCTTAACTTAAAATAAGTTCGATGGCTAGGATCACCCTTCGGACACTTAAGAAAAAGAAGGAGAGGGGAGAGAAGATAACGATGGTTTCCACCTACGACTACCTCTCGGCTAGGTTCTGTGAGGAGGTGGGCATAGACTCCATCCTGGTTGGGGACTCCTTGGGTATGGTTTTCCAGGGGCTGGACACCACACTCTCGGTTACGCTCGACGAGATGATATACCATACGAAGGCTGTTTGCAGGGGTGCCCCAAACACCTTCGTAATCGTGGATATGCCCTTTCTGAGCTATCAGGTATCGTTGGAGGAGGCGATCAGGAACTGCGGGAGGGTCTTGAAGGAGACCTGCGCCCAGGCCGTGAAGCTCGAGGGCGGTGAGGAGATAGCGGAGCTGGTTTACAGGCTTCACTCGATAGGAATTCCCGTGGTGGGACACATAGGATACACACCTCAGTCGGTTCACAGCTTCGGAGGCCCTAAGGTCTTCGGTAAGGAAGAGACAGAGAGGCTTAAAAGGAGCTTCAAAGCTCTCGAAAACGCGGGTGCTTTCATGATAGTCTTGGAGAGCGTCCACTGGCAGGTGGCTAAAGAACTCACCGAAACCTCCGATGCTATAACCGTGGGCATAGGGGCGGGCAGGTACTGCGATGGTCAGGTGCTCGTATTCCATGACATCGTGGGGCTTTATGAGGAGATCAAACCCAGGTTCGTCAGGAGGTATGTAGAGGGTGCAAAGATCTTTAAGGAAGCCCTGCGTAAATTTAAAATAGACGTAGAGGAGGGATCTTTCCCCTCAGAAGAGGAAAGCTATGGAGCATGAGAAGATCTTAAACCTTCTCGTGAAGGCGGGGTTCATAAAGGACCAGGACGTTAAAAAGGTCCTAAAAGAGAAGAAGGAGGACGAGGACATATTCCAAACGCTCCTTAGACTGAAGATACTCAGCGAGAAGGACATAATGAACTTCTTTCAGAACATACTCCCCCAGAAGATATGGAAGGAGGAGGTGAGCGAGCTCGAGGTCCCCTCCCACATACTCAACTCCATACCCCAGGAGTTCATGAGAAAGTACAAGGTAGTTCCGGTGAAGTACGAGAAAGGGAAGCTCCACGTCATAATGCTCAACCCCTTGAACCAGAACCTTGTGAACGAGATAAGGTTTTACACGAAGGCGAGCAGCGTTATACCCTACGTGGCTTCACTATCGACCATAGAGAAGATACTCGACAAGCAGTTCCCCAAGCTCGGCGATGTCCTGAGCCAGATAGAGGACACCGAGGTGGAGATAGAGAAGGACGAGGAGGAGACCCCCATAGAGCAGCTCATCCACGCGACCGAGGAGGCCCCGGTAGTCAAGCTCGCCAACGGCCTTATATACGAAGCAGTTTCCATGGGAGCCTCGGACATACACATAGAGCCCTTCGAGAAGAAGGTCATAGTCAGGTACAGGGTAGATGGGGTTCTGAGGATATACCATCAGCTCCCGGTGAACATAAAGGACAGCCTAGTGGCTAGGTACAAGATAATGGCGAACCTCGACATAGCCGAGAAGAGAAAGCCTCAGGACGGTAGGATAAGGATAAAGATAGAGAAGAGGAAGATAGATCTGAGGGTATCCACCGTTCCCACAGTTTACGGCGAGAAGGTCGTCATGAGGATCCAGGAGGCCGAAAGGTACCTCAACGTAAAGCTGGAGGATCTCGGCTTCGAGCCAGACGATCTCGAGAAGTTCAGGAGGGCCATATGGAAACCCTGGGGCATGATACTCGTTACCGGTCCAACCGGTTCCGGTAAGACGACGACCCTCTACTCGGCCCTGATGGAG
>WFPN01000300.1 GCA_015487535.1 Aquificaceae bacterium | reverse complement strand
TCGGAGAACAGGTCGCTGATCTTACTCCTGCTACTTTCGGGAGTTATGCTTACGGTCCTCTTCTCCTCTCTTGCCTTTCTGATCGGTGTGCTCTCCGAGGACAAGGCTAAGGGGGTAAGTTTGCTCCTAGGCGTGTGGCTGTATCTGGCGGTCCTCCACGACGGTGTGGTGCTCGCTGTCATCTACCTGTTTAAGGAGTATCCCTTAGAGAAGGTGGTTCTCGCCCTCACCCTTATAAACCCCGTAGATCTCGCCAGGCTGCTAGTTATCCTAAACCTGGACATAGCGGCTCTGATGGGGGTTTCAGGAGCTGTCGTTAAGGATTTCTTCGGGTCTGCCCTCGGGACAGCTGTGATCTTTGCGAGCATGACCCTCTGGATCGCGGTCCCCTCTTTATCGGCCCTCATACTGTTTGAAAGAAAAGACCTTTAGGAGGTCGATGTTCCATGCTGAGGATACTGCTCTTCTTAGCGCTCCTTGCGAGCTTCTCCTGTGAGAGGAAGGAAGTTCCCAGGATGAGCCCTGCAGAGATAAAAGAGCTCGTCGGCGTTAAAGGGTGTCCCTACTGTCATGACATGAGAAGACAGCTCCTCGGCCCCTCCTTCCTGGATATAAGCAAGAGGTACACGGAGAGGGACAGGGACAAGCTCGTGAAGAGTATCCTTGAGGGTAGCAGGGGGAAGTGGGGCGACAACTCCATGCCTCCCCAGAAACTCACAGAGGAGGAGGCTAGGTTGATAGTGGAGTGGATACTCAACCTAAAGCATGAGCTAGACTAGTTGCTAAAACAGCGTTTTGGTTTATAATGTATTTCATGATGATCTACTCAGATACTATACGCTATACGCTTATGGCCTTGGCATATCTCGCTTTGCACAAAGACAGGTTAGTAAAGGCTGACGAGATCGCCCGCACCCAAAACATACCCAGGCCTTTCCTCTCTAAGATACTCCACGAGCTATCCAAGAGGGACGTTCTCATATCCGTGAAGGGGCCCAAGGGTGGCTTCGCCCTGAAGGTAGATCCCAAGGAACTCACCATGTGGGACGTTATAGTCCTCATGGGCGAAGAGAACAAGTTCCAGACGTGCATCCTGATGCCCGACAAGTGTGAGGTTTACGAGACCAACCCCTGCGTGGTCCACCACAGATGGGAGAAGATGAAGAAGAAGATAATAGACTTCCTCAAGAGCACAACCATAGCCGATCTCGCTAGCGTTGAGGAGAGGCACCTGGCTCAGATGCTTTCCTCAGGTAAGTGAGCACCCCCGAGGAAAGGTTCAGAAGAAGCAGGGCGAAGGAGGAAGAATAGACAAGGGCCGTTACCAGCCAGAGCATCTTTGAGTTCAGAGCGAAGGCCGGCAGGAAGATAGTTATTCCGAAGATGTGAAGGTAGAAGTTCAGCCATATCCTCCTCGGCCTTATAACCTCGTGCATCGTGGGTGCGTCTGGAATTCCCCTGTTCGAGAGATGGATCCAGACTAGGAAGGGTATTATCCTGTACATCATGGCGAATATAACGCTCTGGGCAAAGGTCCCGAAGGCGAATAGGAACAGAAAGAATATCCTGTGGTCCGTTCCCGTAGCCGGGTAAAGTATGCAGGAAAGCATCAGGAAGAACATACCTGCGTACCAGAAGCTCACGAGCGGGTCGGGAACCTTCCTCCTCCTACCTCTCAATCTCATGATCGTGAGCAACGCGAAGGAAAGGTAAAGCAGAGAGATAAGGACCTTGGCAGGCCAGGGAAAACCTAGAAGTGCGTTCAGTAGAAGGGCTGCCATGTATAAGATAGGGAAGTTACGGGAAATGAACTGTGGGTAGGGGGAGGTCACGAAGAACATCTCTATCACCTGGAAGGCCACCGAAGCTATCAGGAGTGCCACCCACCCCCACAGCATCAGTGCCATATGGAGCTCCAGCAGGTAGCCGTAGCTTGCAGGAAGAAAGCCCCCTGAGGTGAGCAGGAGCAGAACCCCCACAAAGAACGCCGCCAGGAAGAAGGCAAGTGAGAACTTCATACCCCTAGAAGTAGGGGTATAGCTCTTAAGAAGGAAGAGCTTGAGCAGCATGAGGGGGACTATGAACAGCAGGGCTGCGGATATGAGCAAGAGGCCCACGTAGATCACAGGATGATTGTAGAGCAGGAATCCCAAGACGAAGAGCACCGCCCCCAGACCGAAAG
>WFPN01000299.1 GCA_015487535.1 Aquificaceae bacterium | reverse complement strand
TACTTCGTTCCCGCGAGCGTTCTTTTCGACAGGGAAACCCTGAGGCCCCTTTACAGGATAGCCTACAACACGGTCGGGGAGAGTATGGCCTTCGAGGTAGCCAAGAGGTGCGGTATCCCCGATGAGGTTATAGAGATAGCCCAGAGGAACGTGGGAGAGCTCGGGAGCGAGTACATGAGCGCTATGGAGAAGCTGGCGGATTACACCAGGGAGTACGAGAAGAAACTCTCGGAGCTAGAGAAGCTGAGGGAAGATCTCGAGAGGGAGAAGGGGAAGTATGAGGAGCTTTACAGGGAGTACATGGAGTTCAAGAGGAGAGGATGGAAGGAGGCCTACAGGGAGGCCAAGAACTACCTTAGGAGGCTTATGGAGGAGGGCAGAGAGGCCCTCAAAAACCTTAAGACCAAGGAGGACCTTGAGAGCTTTATAAGGGAGCAGGAGAAACAGCTTGAGCTCTTCGCTCCGAAGGAAGAGAGGGAACCTGTTAAGGTTGGAGACAGCGTGGAGTTCATGGGCAAGAGGGGGAAGGTCCTGCAGATAAAGGATGGGAAGGCTTACGTTGCCCTGAAGGGTATGAAGATCTGGATAGATCTGGACGCCCTTAAGCGTATAAAGGAAGAGAGAAAGGAAAGACCCAAGCCCGTTCCCAAGGGATCCCTCGCCAGGTCTGAGATAAACCTGATAGGTATGGATGCGAGCACAGCGCTTATAGAGCTAGAGAAGTTCCTGGAGGAGGCTCACGCCTCTGGCCTCAAGAGCGTAAAGATAATACACGGCGTGGGGAAGGGGATCCTCAAGAGGGCTGTGCACGAGTTCCTATCGAAGTCCGACAAGGTTAAGTTTTACAGGGAGGCCTACCCGAGAGAGGGAGGATCGGGTGTAACCGTGGCCTTCCTGAAAGGTCCTGAAGAGTGATCGGTTATATTTATCTCCATGGGAATGGTTCTCGAGGTCCTGCCCGTGGGACCACTGGCGGTAAACTGCTCTGTCCTGGCGGACGATAGAACTGGGAAGGCCGTGATAATAGATCCGGGGGCGGACGCTGAGAAGATAATAGAGGTCGCTAAAGAGTTCGAGGTAGTGGGCATAATCAACACCCACGGGCATATAGACCACGTGGGCCAGGTCGGAAAGGTAAAGGAGTTCTTCAACGTCCCGTTCTATCTGCATCCCGAAGACCTGTACCTCATAGAGGACGAGATATGGCCCGGTTTCGCTAACTACATCAAGGCTGTCCCGTGCCCTCCTCCCGACGAGTACCTCGAGGATGGGATGTCGATAAAGGTCGGAGAGCTGGAGCTCAAAGTTATGCACACGCCGGGGCACACGCCGGGACTGTGCTGCTTTTACATAGAGGAGGAGGGTGTCCTTATAGCCGGTGACCTTCTCTTCAAGGGCAGCGTGGGAAGATGGGACCTTCCGGGAGGCGATCCAGAGAAGCTGAAGAGGTCTTTAGAAAGGGTTTTTACCGAGCTTCCCGACGAGACCATAGTTATCTGCGGCCACTACGAGGAGACCACAATAGGGTACGAGAGGAAGTTTAACCCTTACCTCCACGGAGGGTTGCTGTGAGCGAGGTTGTGGTCAGGGTCGAGGACCTGCACAAGGAGATAGAGGGAAGGAAGATCCTCAAGGGCGTTTCATTCGAGGTAAGGGAGAGGGAGATATTCTCAATAATAGGCGGGAGCGGGAGCGGAAAGACCTCTATTACGAAGCACATAATCGGCCTCTGGAAACCAACGTCAGGGAAGGTCTATGTGTTTGGAAGGGATGTGAGCGAGCTCTCTCAGGCGGAGATGGACGAGCTCAGGAAGGATATAGGCTACGTCTTTCAGGAGGGGGCGCTCTTCGACAGCATGAGCGTGTGGGAGAACGTGGGTTTCTACTTCCTAGAGCACACGAATATGAGCCGGGGGGAGATAAGGAAGATAGCCCTGGAGAAGCTCAAGCTCGTGGATCTCGACGAGGACGTGCTCGATCTTATGCCTTCTGAGCTCTCCGGGGGTATGAGGAAGAGGGTATCTATAGCGAGGGCTATAGCGACGAACCCCAAGTTGATAATCTACGACGAGCCCACCTCGGGGCTAGATCCTATAACGAGCCGGGTCATAGACAGGCTGATCCTCCAACTCAGGGAACGGACCGGAACTACAGCTATAGTAGTTACCCACGACATGATCTCAGCCTTCACCATATCCGACAGGCTTCTGGTTCTGAGAAAAGGGGTTGTGGTTGCCGAAGGAAGACCCGAGGAGGTGATAAACTCAACCGACCCGTTCGTTCAGGAGTTCATAGGTAGCATGAAGGAGTGCTTACTCCACCAGAGCAAGATCTCTTAGGATGGCCCTCCTCATTATCGGGTAATCGTTCTTCACACCCTTCGAAAGCAGGAACTGGAAGAGATGGTTGCTCCCAGTGTAGAAGGAAACCGCCGAGGATACGAGGTACAGATCCCACATCCTTACGAACTCTTCCCCGTACATGTTCTTTACGATCTCTACCTTCTCCCAGAAGCGTCTCCTCCACTCTTTCAGGGTCCTGTAGTAGTGAAGTCTCCAATCGTCGATGTCTATCAGGCAGAAACCTAAGCCCTCGAAGGCGCACAGAACCTCCGCTATGCCTGGGAGGTATCCGCCGGGGAATATGTACTTCCTTATCCATCTGCTCTGAACGCTGGGATGGACCTTCCCTATGGTGTGTAGGAGGAAGAGGCCTCCGTCCTCCATTACGCTGTTTATAGTTTTGAAGAAGGCCCTGTAATGGTCCCTCCCCACGTGCTCGAACATACCGACCGAAACCACCTTGTTGAACCTCCTGCCCAGCTTAGGCAGGTCAGCGTAGTGCATAAGATAGACCTCTACCCGGTCCTGCAGGTCTCTTCTTTCTATCTCTTCCTTCACATGCCTGTACTGGTTCTCCGAAAGAGTTATCCCGACACTGTGGGCCCCGTACTCCTGCGCAGCTTCCAGGATTATAGATCCCCACCCGCATCCGACGTCCAGAAGTCTGTCCCCCTCCTCCAAAAGGAGCTTCTCGAAGATTATCCTTCTCTTTTCCTTTTGGGCCTCCTCCAGGCTCATGTTGGGAGAACTGAAAAAAGCACAGGAGTAAGTCATGGACTCATCTAGCCAGAGCCGGTAGAAGTCGTCCCCCAGATCGTAGTGGTGTTGGACGTTCCTCTTCTCTTTGATCTTGTTTATCACACTGAGGGTGTTGGTTATCTTAAAGAACAGGGCAGAAAAGCCTTTGCTCCCCTCGATCTCGTTTATGTATCTGATCCCGGCTATCAGGAGCCTTTCGAGATCTCCTTCGATCTCTATCTCCCCCCTCATGTAACCCTCTCCAAAGCCCATCTCCAGGTCTTTTAAGGTTCTCTTCAGAACATCCCAGCTCTTGAACACGACCCTGTGGTCCACCCTCCCTTCCGGAATGTCCCTCCCGTCGGGGAGCCTCACTCCTATGCTCTCCTGACCTCTGGAGTTTATATTTTCAAGAATTCTCCTTATGACCCTCTCCCTTAGCATCGCCTTCCCTCCTGGTAGTCTTAATATATATCAACCCCCGCACCTGATCACCTCGGCCACGAAGGGAACTACACCCTTACCCAGCATACCGAGCTTCTTGGCGGCGGCGTAGGAGAGGTCGAGGTGCCTTCCCCTCACGTAAGGGCCCCTGTCGAGAACCTTGACCTTAACCGTCCTGCCGTTCTCCAGGTTCTTCACGAGGAGCACCGTCCCCAGAGGGAGGCTCCTGTGGGCGGCAATATAGTCGTGCATGTTGAACCTGGTTCCTGATGCGGTTCTCCTGCCGTGGAACTTGGGACCGTACCAGGAGGCATACCCCCTTATGTATCTGGGACACTTCCTTATCCCGTTCTCACCGCACCTGAGGACCTTAACCTTAGCTTTGAAGGAGCTTCCCCTGCTCATAAAGTGTCTGTACTTCTTCGGGATACACAGGCCCCTAACCTTCTTGTTCATCCTCACCGATATGGTGAGGCTCTTTCCGGTTTCGAGGCTCGTAACCCTTATCCTGCTGAGGTGCTGTATCCTGTCAGAGTATGCGTACCTTGTTGGGCAGTACCTAACGACCATGTAGGTTGTCTTCGGACAGGGAGCTCTCATGCCCTCGTACTCGTATTTGACATGTCTGGGAGCCGGAGAGCAGGAGATCAGAAGCCACACGATGGAAACCAAAAGAACGAGCTTTCCCATCTCGGGAGATATTCTATCGGCCGATCCTCAGAACTTTTCGGTGAAGAAGTCGGCAACGGCCGTTGCTGCGATGGCGTCGGGTTTTAGAACGGGCTTGAGGCCCTGGGCGAGAACGTATCCCACCGCCTCTTTGAGGATCACGCTCGATCTGTGGTCGGGGTTGGGGTTTATGTCCAGGTGCACCTCGAAGGGCCTCTCTCCCACCACGTCCGCTATCATCAGGGCTGTGTAAACGGCCCTATCGACTTCCTCGAGAAGCCTCTGACGGATCGAGTTTATCCGCTTTACCCTGTCCACCTGCCAGAATATCTTCGCCCCGTGGTTAGAGTTTATGTGGACAACGATCACCGTAACGAAGATAGTGCTCTCCCTCAGCTGTCTCGAGTCGCAGCCTACGTATATGGCGCTCTCCTCGGAGGAGTTCCTTATGAACTCCCTCACCTCCTCTATGCTCTCGAACTGGGGCATCTTATCCCTTTGGATTGAAGTCCACGTCCTTGTACCAGCTAGGTCTGAAGGCTATCCAGTACTTCATGTTCTCGGGGCTTTTGGAGTAGCAGACCTCGCAGAGAAGCCCTCTCTCTGTGAGCTTGGAGTTGTCGTCACAGCACTCTGACAGATTCCAGAACTCGTAGTTGTCGTGGAACACCAGCTTGCCACACTCTATACACTCGTAGAGCTCACATCCCCTTTCCCTGAGGAACTCCTCGAGCTCAACATCCTCAGGTAGCTCCTGAAGCTCGAAGACGTTCTTTAAAAATTCCCTCTGGCGTTCGGAAAGCTCTGACAAACGCATAGCTCTATTATATACCTCACTTCTCCTTTGAAAAGCCCTCCAGGAACCTCTTCAGGTTCTCGATAGTGCCTCTGACACCTTCCCTTACCTCACATAGGGCCTTGTCGAACTTACACCTCGTCTCGCAACCCTTCCTCTTCTCCTTGTCTAGGGGAAACTCCTGAACGCAATCGAAGGTGCACCTTCTGTAGTCTATCTCGCACCTGTCCAGGACCTTAAGGGAAAAGGCCTCGGAAGCTAAAAGCAGAAAGAGTAGAAAACCTACCATTTCATAACCGGTTTTACGGGATCTCCCCTTCCGTTCCTAAGCTCGTAGTAGATACCGCAGCCTTCCCGACCCCTGCCCACCTTGCCTATAACCTGTCTAACCTTCACCCTCTCGCCGATCTTGACCCAGGGTCTCTCCATCTTCCCATAAACGGACACCAGTCCGTCCCTCTGCTCGATTATCACCACCCATCCGTAGTTCTCGACGTCCCTGCCGGAGTAAACCACCCTGCCCTCCTCCACGGCTCTGACGTACTTTCCGCATCCGGTCTTTATGAATATACCCCTTCCCATCTTCTCCACGCTCCCTTTAACCGGCGGGTAGTAAACGGGCTTTTTCACCTCGGGAGGTTTCTCTACCTTCTGAACGCAGGAGGATACGATGAGCATAGCCACAAGGAGCAGAAATCTCATCCCAGATCCCTGTCCATCTCTATCTTGGAGGGTGTAACGCCCCTCTGACCCTTGTACTTTCCGCTGTACACCTTGTCCGGGATCCTGTCAAGCTTAGCAAATACGAGCTGACATATCCTCATCCCGACGTACAGTCTTATGGGAACGCTGTTGGCGTTATAGAGCTCTAGGGTTATCTGGCCCTCGAAGCCCGCATCCACCCAGCC
>WFPN01000298.1 GCA_015487535.1 Aquificaceae bacterium | reverse complement strand
TTGGAACTCCCGACAGCGAGTTTGTAAAGGTATATAACATAGTCAGGGACGCTCACCTCTTCGCCCTTGAGAAGGTAAAGGTTGGAAACAAGCTCGGAGAGGTGGATAGGGCAGCGAGGGAGTATATAAAGAGTAAGCGTTACGGTAAGTACTTTGTCCACACCACAGGTCGCGGTATAGGGGTTGAGATACACGAGTATCCGAGGGTTTACTATAAAGGGGAGGACGCCGACGTTGTTATAGAGGAGGGTATGGTTTTCACAATCGAGCCGGGTATATACCTGCCGGGAAAGTTCGGTGTTAGGCTGGAGAACATAGTCGCTGTGGTCGATGGCGTGGGGGAACCTCTCTCCTCCGTGAGCCTAGACCTGGTGAGCCTTTAAAATGGAGAGAGGTATTGTAATAGAGAGGGTCGCCCAGCTAATAAGGGTTTACCTGTTCGAAAGGGACATCACACTCAGGGGTGTTCCGAGGGGCAAGGTCTTAAAGAAAACCAGGATATACGCGGGCGATTACGTGAACGGTGAGGTAGTAGATAGCGAAACCTTCGCAATAGAAAATGTGGAGGAGAGGAAGAACGTCCTCATAAGGCCCCCGATAGCCAACGTTGACAGGGTCATATGTGTGATGACCATACAGAAGCCCGACTTCGACAATCATCTCTTAGACAATTTGCTCGTTGTTTACGATCACGTAGGATGCGAGCCCGTTATACTCTTTAACAAAGTGGATCTCCTCGACGATGAAGGGCTTGAGGAACTGAGTAAGTGGACGGAGATATACTCGGATGCGGGGTACGATGTGGTTCACGTGAGTGCGAAGACGGGCAAGGGTCTCGATAAGATGAAGGAGCTTGTCAGGGGTGAGATATGCATACTCGCCGGCCCCTCTGGTGTAGGGAAAAGCTCCATACTGAAGCAGCTTACGGGCGAGGAGCTCAGGGTGGGTGAGGTGAGCGAAAAGACGGAGAGGGGAAGGCACACAACCACAGGGGTAAAGCTCATACCGTTTGGAGACGGATCGTTCATAGGGGATACCCCCGGCTTTTCTAAGGTCGAAGCCCTGCAGTTCGTAAGGAAAAGGGATGTGAAAAACTACTTTAGGGAGTTCTTGAGGTACGAGTGCAGATACCCGGACTGCATGCACTTGAGCGAACCCGGATGCGGGGTGAAGGAAGCCCTTAAAAGGGGAGAGATAAGTTGCGAAAGATATAAAAGCTACCTGAAAACCATAAAGGAGTTTTTGCCCGAGCTGAAGGAGTTGTGCGGTGGAGATTAAGCTAAGCTCTTTCATATTCAAACGGATGAACGTACGGGACTCGGAGGGAGACATAGTCTTCTTCAGGCTCTGGGTGGACAGGTGGGAAGAGGATAGAGAACCCGTTAGCAGGGAATCTTTGGTGCTTCACTTCGTGGCCAACTACTCACCGGAGATGGAGGAGAAACTCCTGGGACACAGAAGGGGACTGATAGATGTCCCCGTGGATATGATAGTTTCCCGATCGGTCCTAGATATACTCGATGGGACCAAGTTCATACTGAACCTACTGCCTCCCAGAAAGGCCCTAACCGCCAAGCACAGGAAGGTTATGGATAGCCTATTCGATCACTACGTATCCGACGGTTTCCTCTTCTCGGCACACGAGGACCTGATCAGGTCAGAACCTGAGTTCGTGGAAGAGTACGAAGAGTTCATAACCTATACCTACGGCTACGAAGAGTATCCCAGGTTGGAGGGAAAACTTCTGATCGCCTGCGGGAGCCTGCCGCCAGAGGATTACGACTTCATATGCGAGGGAGAGTTCGAAGACGTGCTCATAGTTAGCTCTCTAAAGCACGCCCAGGCGACGGTTTCCAAGCTCATATCCATGATCTCCGAAGACGTTTCGGTAGAATCTCTTGCGGAGACCATAAAGGGAGATCCTGCCCTGGTTACAAAGCTCCTTCAGTACGTAAACTCTCCCCTGTTCCCCCACAGGAAGGAGATCGAGTCTATAACCTCCGCCATAAACTACCTGGGACTTGAGAACCTGAAGAAGTTCCTGATAGCAGTGTGGATGTCCCAGTTCTTCGGTCAGGACCCTTCCTTCATGGAGTTCATACGGAGGATGCTCTTCAACGCCTTCCTGCTTGAGAGTCTGCACAAATACCTCGGAAAGATACCCAAAGACAAGCTCTTCCTCCTGGGGCTCTTCTACAAGATGCCAGACGTATTCGGGGTGAGGCCCCACGTTCTCTACGAATCCCTGCAGCTACCGGAGGAGCTGGTGGAGCTTTACAAGGACGAGGAGCTTCAGAAGTACCTTAAGATAATAGATCTTCTTGAAACCCCAGACCTTGAAGATTACCTGAGGTCGCTCGGAATAGAGCCGAGCTCCTTTGAAGAGAAGAACCTGAAGTACGCCCAGGAGAACGTATCCATGCTTCTGGCCTAGGTTCCAACCGTGCTCAAGAGGTTCTCCACCTGCTCGAGACTTCCCAGGACTATCAACCTGTCTCCTGCTTCCAGCTTAGTGTCCTTTGGAGGGCTGACTATCATCCTTCCCTCTTTAACAAGAGCGAGAAGGATGCCAAAGACCTCCTCGTTGAAGAACTCTTTCAGGCTTCTACCCCTTACCGGGGAATCTTCCTTAACCTCCACGGTCTCTATGGTGTAAGGTGACTCCTCGGAAAGCAGCACTTCGGTGAGGAACTCCGAGACCTCCGGCTTAAGTATTGAAAGAGCGATGGACCTCCCGCTGAAGCTCTCGGGTATGAAGGTCTGGTCCGCTCCGGCTCTCCTTATCTTGGGCTCGTTCTCAGCCTTCACGACCCTCGAGGAGATGAAGAGATCCGGGTTCATTCCCCTCGCGGTAACTATGATGAATACGTTCTCGCTGTCCGAGGAGGTGTTTACAAAGAGCCTCTTTGCCTCCCTTATCTTGGCGAGCTCGAGGACGTTCTCGTCCTTCGCATCCCCCTCGATTACAGGTACGTTGGGGAACTTCTCTTTAAAGGCACTTATCCTTTCAGGGTCCGACTCTATCGCTACCACCTTCTCACCCAGATCCACAAGGGTCTCGGCCACAGCTACTCCGGTCCTTCCCAGCCCTATGACAACGGTGTGTCCCTTCACCTTCTCCAGCATCCTTATCAACCTCCTGTACCTG
>WFPN01000297.1 GCA_015487535.1 Aquificaceae bacterium | reverse complement strand
TCGAGAAAAAGTATAAGAAGTCCTACGCGGAGATACTTGAGGAGGCAAAGAGGATAAAGGAAGAGCTCTCCGTCTCCTACAACTACGAGGAGCTGATAGAGGAGATAAAGGAGGAGCTTGAGAGGGCGAAGGAAGAACTTATGAAGGTGTCCGAAGAGCTGAGCTCTGCACGCAAAAAAACCGCCTCAAAACTCGAAAGAAAGATAGAGGGAGTTCTGAAGGACCTCAACCTCGAAAAAGCAAAACTTAAGGTGGAGTTAAAGAGAGGAGATCCCTCCAGATTCGGCCTTGACAGGATACGCTTCCTCTTCTCCTCTTACGGCTCCGATCTCAAACCCCTCGAGGAGTCCGCCTCTGGAGGGGAGCTGACGAGGCTCTTTCTTGCCTTTTCCCTCGTCCTCCCTCCCGCGGAAACCTATGTGTTCGACGAGGTGGACGTGGGCGTGAGCGGTGAGAGCTCCATAAAGCTCGCCAGGCTCCTCAAAAAGCTCTCCAAAAGTATGCAGCTCATAGTTATCACCCACTCTGCTCCAGTATGTGCCGCGGGGGACGTGAACTTCATAACTGAAAAGGAGTTCATAGGGGATATCCCCTACATAAGAGTCAGGAAGCTCTCGGAAGAGGAGAAACTCTTAGAGGTAGCGAGGCGGATGGGCAGGGCAACGGAGAACACGATCAGGGGAGCGAAGGATCTGGTTGATATAATAGGCTCGTGAGGAGAGAGTTCTCAGCGGGAGGCGTTCTCTTCAAAGACGGCGAGGTTCTCCTGATCAAGAACCCCTCGGGGGCCTGGAGCTTCCCGAAGGGGAACATAGAAAAGGGGGAAAGGCCCGAGGAGACGGCGGTGAGGGAGGTTCTGGAGGAGACAGGAGTGAAGGGGGAAATAATCGACTACATCGGTGAGATAAGCTACTGGTATTACTTCGAGGGGGAAAAAACATTTAAGACGGTCAAATACTACCTGATGAGATACTTAGAGGGAGAGCCGAAACCCTCCTGGGAGGTTCAGGATGCGAGGTTCTTCCCCGTAGAGGAGGCTAAAAAGCTTCTCAAATACAAGGGGGATAAGGAGATATTCGAAAAGGCCCTAAAGAAGCTAAGTCCAGAGCCTCCCAAACTCTTCTAAGGGAGTATTCGGCTCGGGATTTACGTCCAGAGGAGCTGTTACTCCCCTTTTGAACCTCTCCACCCCCGCGTAGGCTATCATCAGGGCGTTGTCGGTGGAGAGCTTCGGATGTGGAATGCGGAGTTCTATCCCCTTATCCTCACACACTTCCCTGAGAACCTCCCTCAGCCTCGAGTTGGCGGAGACCCCTCCCACGACCACGAGCCTCTTTACCCCAGTCTTTTCCACCGCCTTCAGGGCCTTGCTCACAAGAACTTCCACAACAGCCTCCTGGAAAGAGGCTGCGATATCCTCAACCCTGTAGCTTTTCTCCTTTCTTATCAGGTTCATCACGGCGGTCTTTAGACCGCTGAAGGAGAAGTTGAGATCCCCGCTCTCTATCAAGGGCCTGGGAAGGTCATAGATGGGCTTCCCCTCCCTCGCAAGCTTGTCTATAACTGGCCCTCCGGGATAGCCGAGACCGAGCATCTTTGCCACCTTGTCGTAGCTCTCCCCCGCCGCATCGTCGAGGGTCCCTCCCAAAAACCTATACCTTCCGAACCCCTCCACCAGAAAGAGGTCCGTGTGCCCTCCGGAAACTATCAGGGCTAAAAAGGGATACCCAACCTCCCTCTCTAAGAAGACAGAATATATGTGACCCTCTAAATGGTGAACCGGAACGAGTGGAACTCCGAGGTTGTAAGCGATCGCCTTGGCGAAGGACACACCCACAACGAGAGAAAGAATTAGACCGGGAGTCAGGGTGAAGGAGACGAAGTCTATATTTTGAAGGTTGAAGCCCGTCTCTTCCAAAAGTCTGTCCAGGAGCGGGAGTATGTTCCTGGTATGCTCCCTTGCCGAGAGCTCCGGAACCACGCCGCCGAAGGGGGAGTGAACCTTAGCCTGTGAAAGGAGTATGTCCCCGATAGGGCCTTTTTCGGGATCGTATATGGCCAGGGCGGTCTCGTCGCAGGAGGTTTCGACCGCGAGGGTTATCATGCGGCCTTTTTGTGATGGAGTTTTTCCTCTATAACTTCGAATGCCTTCTTCAGCTGAACGTCTATATCGGGAAGGAGGATAACCTTCTTGCCGTTGCCCTCTATCCTCATCTTCCTTATAGTTTGGGCCAGCTTCTCCCATGTTTTTTCATCCATCGCCACCTTAATGTCGGGGTCTATACCCTTGCCGTGGATCAGCCTCCCGCTCGGCGTGTAGTAGTATGCCACCGTGATCTTTATGGCAGAACCGTCCTCGAGGGGTATTATGTTCTGGACCGAGGCCTTCCCGAAGCTCTTTTCTCCCACTATGATCGCCCTGTGGTGATCCTGAAGGGCACCAGTGACTATCTCAGAGGCACTGGCTGAACCCTTGTTTATGAGAACCACCACCGGCAGCTGAGGCGGGATGAGGGCGGGCTCCTTTGCGTAGTACTTTTCCTC
>WFPN01000296.1 GCA_015487535.1 Aquificaceae bacterium | reverse complement strand
GGAGAGTCTGACATCATATACGTGAACCCCGGCCTTTATAGATTTAACTCTACCCTTACAGCTTACGTGAGAGACGGGATGGGGCTTTCAATACTCGCCCTCGATCCATCGGATAAGCCCGTTCTCGACGGAGACTACGACGGGGACCCAAATACCGATGACAGGATCCAGATTATGAGGCTTGCGGGTTGGGGCATAACTGTTGATGGGTTGGTTTTCCGGAACGGTAAGGGAGATAACGGAGGGGCCCTTTTCGTGGCCGGTGAGTTCTTCACCACCTTTACCCTCAGGAACTCCGAATTTTACGGAAATGAGGCCTTTGAAGGGGGCGGCGTTTACGTTATAAGCGTTGTCGGAAGGGTCCTTCTACTTGGGAACACTTTTGAGGGTAACAGCTCTGGTAAGGATGGCGGAGCGGTATATACATCCTGTAACGAGAGCTCCATAATAGAGAGGAATACGATCAGGGAAAATCGGGGAGATTCAATCGTGTATCTCATGGTAGAACCTTCATCTGACTGTTCCTTCTCCGGCAATCTTGTTGTGAATAACACCATCTATCTGAACGCCAGCCTATATTCCCAGGTCTGGAGTAATCTCCATCTGATAAACAACACCTTCGTGGGTGGTGAGATGCCCGGTGTTTACGTCGTATTGGAGAACAATTCTGCGGAGCTGAACCTTTACAACAACCTCTTCTGGGATACAGGTTCTAGTGTGCCGGCTGGCAGGAGCCTTTTAGTCCTTGCAAACGCGGGGGGAGTCCAGCTCTTTAATAACCTTTTCGGCCAGTACTTTATTACATTTCCGGAAGCGGACGGCACGCCGGACAACTCCATAGAATCACTCGGAGTCTATATAAAGGACTTGGACCTAGGCAGATACCAGCACGGATCGAACTTCACTCAGGATCCCCAGTTCGTGAACGCACAGGCGGGCGATTACAGGTTGGCTTCCACATCGCCTGCGGTGGATAGCGGGACCTCGAGCCTTCCTGCGGGAGCTTACCTAGGTTCAAAGGACATAAACCTGAACCCTAGGAGTATAGATGGGAACAGCGATGATCTCGCTGTGGTTGATATAGGAGCTCTTGAGTACAACCCCTTCGGCCCTGCTCCTGCGGGTGGGTGTTCATCCGTGCCCTCAAGCTCTCTTTTCTTACCCGTAGCCATTCTCTTCCTGCTAAGACGTTTGCTGAGTAAGGTTGGATATATGCTATATTACTAACTGATGGGTCAGTCAGTGGCTCAGGACACCAGGAGCAGACTCATAGAGGCGGGCAAGAGGGTTATCTTTAGAAAAGGCTTCCACGGGGCGAGGGTCTCTGACATAACCTCAGAGGCAGGTCTCGCACACGGGACCTTTTATATCTACTTCAAGAGCAAAGAGGAGTTCCTTCTGGAGCTCCTCCTTTCGGTCAGGGAAGAGATACTTGCCCTTATCGAAGAAGGTAAGAGAGCCATATCTGAAGGAAACTTTGATATAGGGAAGGATCTCGTTTTCGTGAAGCCCTTCGAGCTTATGGTAAGGGAGAAGGAGCTTGCCAAGATACTCTTCTTCGAAGCTATATGCACTGACAGGAAGTTTCAGGAGTTCTACAGGGAGAGTAAGGAGATCCTTTTAAGGGAAACTAGGGAGGTCCTGGAACTCCTCCGAGTTGAGAGGGCCGAAGTGAAGGCTCACATCCTGATGGGAACGGCAAGACACCTTATAGAACTCCTGATACTCACCGGGGAAGAGGTGAACGGTAAATGGATGGAGGTTTTAAGAGAGCTTGGTGTTTACTCCTGAGCGCCATAACCCTATCCTTTGGAGTTAGCCTCAGGGAGGTAGAGGAGGCGGCTCTGAAGAGCTACTACGAAGTGCAGATAGAGAAACTCGAGATAGAGAAGAAGCGCCAGGAGCGTCTCAAGGAGCTTGGCAGCTTTCTCCCCGTCCTGAACCTCGAAGCCTCCTTCAACCTAGCTCGGAAGCAGAGCTTCACCTTCCAGATACCTCCCGCACCCCCTAGGGAGTTTGTCTTCGTGGAGGGAAGCTATCCCAAGTTTACCTTTCAGCTGATCCAGAACCTGTTCAACCTCCCAGACATAAAGAGGTACGAGATATCTAAGAAGCTGGAAGGCTCGCAGAGATACATGCTCGAGGAGAAGAAGAACGAGATACTGTACAAGGTAAGAGAGGCCTACATAAATGCTCTCAAGGCGAGGTCGGCGATGGAGGTCTATAGGAAGCATCTCGAACGTGTGAGGGCCCATCTGAGAGACGTGAGAGAGCTCTACGATCAGGGAATTGTAGCCTACAAAGACCTTCTAGAGACCAAGGTTAAGCTGTTCGATGTGAAGGAAAAGCTAGCCTCGGCGGAGGCCAACTACAGGAAAGCCCTTAACTACCTCTCTTACCTCTCCGGAATGAAGGTGGAGGAGGTTGAGGATATCCCCATCCATACCCAGGCGAACCTCGATTACGAGGACCTGCTCAGAAGACTTGAGAACAGGCCCTTGCTCAAGTACCTGAAGGAGAGTGTGGATGTATCGAAGAAGGCTGTGGAGCTCTCTAGGTCTTACTTTTACCCCCAGGCCGCTTTCGAGGCCGTGTACCTGAGGACCGAGGAGTCCGATCTGTTTCCGAAGGACAGGTACTTCGTCAGCTTCGTTTTTAGATGGAACCTCTTCAGCGGTTTAAAGAGGTTCAGGGCCGTAGAGGAGGCGAAGATAGAGCACCTCAAGGCGATAAAGAGGTACGAGGACCTAAAGGAAAAGCTGAAACTCCAGCTTAGGAACTTACTGGAGGAGATAGAAGCTGCGAAGGTAAAGATAGAGCTGTCCAAAAAGCAGCTCGAGGATGCGAGGGAGAATCTCAGGATAGCGGTGGAAAAGTACAGGGCAGGCCTCGGGACCAATACGGAGGTCCTGGACGCCCAGAGCTACCTCAAGACAGCTGAGGAGACCCTTCAGATGAGCCAGTACGATCTTACCCTTAAGATCTTCAAGCTCAGAGAGGTGCTCGGAGGTGAGTAGGTCGAAGGTTTTGGGCCTCGTGCTCTTGGTTCTGCTTTCTGTGGGCATGCTTGTCTTTGGGGCAAAATGGATCCATTACAGGCTAACCCACGCGATCACCAACGCCGTTTTCGTAGAGAGCGACACCTTCACGAGGGTGGCCTACAAGAGGGTCTCCGGGAGAGTACGGGAGCTGTTCAGGGACGAGGGAGACTACGTTAGAAAGGGGGAAGCCCTCGCCAAGCTGGAGGACAGGGATTACAGGCTCAAGCTCGAGGAGGTTGAGAGGAACATAGATAGCTTGAAGAAGGAGATAGAGGCGCTGGAGGTAAAACTCTCGGCGAGCAGAAAGGAGATCCTGGGTAACATGGAGGGGGTCAGGTCAGAGATAGAGTACCTCCTGGAGGAGATAAGGTCCATCGAAGCTAGGGTAAAGCAGCTCGAGAGAGACAGCCGGAGGTTTAGAGAGCTTTACGTGAAGGGAGTCGTACCCTCGAGGAAGTTCGAGGAGGTGGACACTCAGCTTAAGGCTCTGCTCCACAGGAGGGACGCCCTCAGGGCAAGGGTAAGGCAGGCACGCTCAAAGCTCTCGGTTCTTGATGCCAAGATGGAGGGACTCAAGAGCCTCGAAAGGAGGATAAGCTCTCTGAGAGAGAAGCTCAGGGCCCTGGAAAAGAAAAGAGAGGATCTGCTCAACCTCATCGACGAGACCACCCTCAGGAGCCCGATAGAAGGGTACGTGGTGAAGAGGTACGTGAGCAGGGGAGAGGTGGTAAGGCCCGGCCAGTTCGTGTATGCCCTGTACGATCCACGGGATATCTATGTGCTTGTCCTTCTGGAAGAGACAAAACTAAAGGGCGTGAAGGAGGGAAACAGAGCCGTGATAAGGATAGACGCCTATCCGGAGGAGAAGTTCGAGGGAGTTGTCGAGGAGATAGGAAGGGCGGCCGCCGCGAAGTTCGCCCTGATACCTAGGGACGTTACCGCGGGGGAGTTCACAAAGGTGGCCCAGAGGATACCCCTTAAGGTGAAGATAGTAAAGGGCAGAAGGGAGCTCCTGAGGGTAGGAATGGGAGGGGAGGTAGCCATAGAAAAGAGGTGAGAGCTTTTCACCCGCTGCTCCTTGGAGCGTAGGACCTCACTAAAAGGTTATTATTAATGTTAAGGAGGAGTGCTATGGGTGAAGAGCAAAAGGAGAAGGATCTGAGAAAGGAGGCGAGGGAGCTTTTCAAAATCTTCTTCGGAAAGAGCAAGGACATTCAGAAGGCCACGACCCAAACGGTTAAGGAGATAACGGAGAAGACCCTAAAGGGTGTCCAACCTTCAAAAGAGAAGGTCAAGGAGATAACAGAGGGTATAGTGGAGGGAATACAGGAGACCAGGAAACAGATGGGTGGCAGACTCGAAAGCGTGGTGAAAACCTTGCAGGATCTTACCTCGAAGGCAACCTCCGGACTCATGGAGGTGGTCAGCGGTGTCATAGAAGGGATAGAGGAGGTCTCCGAGAGGGAGAAAAGGGAGGAGTGCCTCAGATACATAAAGGAGAGGAGATCTATAACCTTCTTCGATCCCAATAGGGATGTGCCCGACGAGATCATAAAGGAGATCCTGAACATATCCGCCCTCGCACCCTCGGGATACAACCTCCAGCCCTGGGAGGTCATAGTGGTAAAGAGCAAGGATAAGAAAGAAAAACTCAAGGAGATCTGCTACGGCCAGCAGAAGGTGGAGGATGCGAGCGCCAACATAGTTGTGATAGCGAACCTGAACGCGGCCGAAGAGCATGTGGACAGGGTCCTCGAGAGCTGGGTTGAGCTCGGGTATATAAAGGAGGAGGAGAGGGAAGCGCTATGGGAGCAGATACTCTCAGGCTGGAAGAGCCCCGAAAAGAGAAAGAGAAAGGCGATAAGGGACTCGGCCCTCTTTGCCATGTGCGTGATGATAGTGGCCAGATACTTTGGGCTCGAGACCCATCCTATGGAAGGCTTCGACGAGGCTAAGCTGAAGAGATTCCTCGGAATAGGTAAGGATAGGATTGTTCCCATGATAATAGCGATAGGTTACAGGCATCCGGAGAAGGAGCTCCTTCCGAGGGCTTACAGGTTCACCTTCGAGGAGTTTGGAAAGATAGTTTAAAATAGAGAACATGCAGGACTGCATCTTCTGCAAGATAGTTAAGGGGGAGATCCCCTCAAAGAAGGTTTACGAGGACGATCAGGTCTATGCCTTCCACGACATAAACCCGGTGGCGCCCGTTCATATACTCATAGTTCCCAAAAAGCACATCTTCGGAATACAGACCCTTGAGCCGGAGGACGAGTGCCTCGTGGGACACATGTTCTACGTTGCCAGGAAGATAGCCGAGGA
Source organism: Aquificaceae bacterium (assembly GCA_015487535.1). Taxonomy (GTDB): domain Bacteria; phylum Aquificota; class Aquificia; order Aquificales; family Aquificaceae; genus Hydrogenivirga. The sequence continues at coordinate 1,342 of WFPN01000296.1, read as the reverse complement.
ACAGGGATTGGCTCCGAAGGAGGATCTCAGCGGAGGATACAGGCTCGTCTTCAACGTGGGCAAGGATGCAGGCCAGAGCGTTTTCCACCTGCATCTCCATCTGATCGGCGGAAGATCTATGGGGTGGCCTCCCGGGTAAGGCATGAAGCCCTTCTTCCTAAAGCTCTCCCAGAAGAGATGTCCCATAAGGGTGGACTCCTTGGAGGGCGTGGACGAGGAGACCGCCCTCGTTGTAGGTAACTTCGACGGCTTCCACCTTGGACACAGGTACCTGGTGAGAACCCTCAAGAAGAGGGCCAAGGAGAGGGGGCTCAAAACGATGGTAGTGACCTTCTGTCCCCACCCTCTGAAAGTTCTGGCCCCAAAGCTGTTTCTATGTGAGCTCTCCAGCGCTGAGGAGAAGATGGAGCTTCTTGAGAGGGAAGGCCTCGACTACCTGTGCTTTATAAGGTTCGATAGAGAGTTCTCCAGGATGAGCGCGAAAGACTTCCTCGAGGAGATCATATACAGGAGACTGAGATGCAGGTTTCTTCTCGTGGGCCACGATTGGCGGTTCGGATACAGGAGGGAGGGTGAGATTGAGCTCGCTAAGGAGGTGGGAAGTAGGCTGGGCTTCGAGGTTGAGCTCGCGAGCCCATTCAAAAAGAACGGCCACGTGGTAAGCAGCACTCTGGTTAGGAGGCTGCTTTCGGAGGGAAGGCTCGATGAGGCGCAGGAGTTCTTGGGGAGGAGGTACTGGGTCAGGCGGAAGGTTGTCAGAGGAGAGGGCAGGGGGTCCAAGATAGGTTTTCCAACGGCGAACCTGAAGGATACCGAGAACCTATGCCTGAAGGAGGGCGTGTACGCTGTCCTCGTGGAAGATGAGATGCCCGGAGTTGCCAACTACGGGCTGAGGCCCACCTTCGGCGGTAAGAAGAGGGTGCTCGAGGTTCACATACCTAACTTCGAGGGTGATCTCAGGGGAAAGAGGCTGAAGGTAGAGTTTCTTAAGTTCCTCAGGGAGGAGAGAAAGTTCTCGAGTGTGGAGGAACTGAAGAGACAGATAGAGAGGGACCTTCACTCAGCCTTGGCGGTTTCCTCTTCCCTTTCGTAGGTAACCCTTATCTCTCCATTCTTCAATAGGACGAAGCTCTTCTCAAGCCTGTCCCTTATGCCTTTCTTGTTGGCCAGGAAGTTCTCGAGGCCCTTAGGTTCGTTGTGGGCTTTGAGCATGTAATCCCTTACCTCGCCGTTGTCGAAGTGTATCTTTACTGGAAGACAGTAGAACTTCGAATCCTCTCCGGAGTGGCACCTCTGGATCTCTCCAACCACCTCTATCTTAACGCTCCTTGCAACTACCTCT
>WFPN01000295.1 GCA_015487535.1 Aquificaceae bacterium | reverse complement strand
GACTTCTACGTGATAGAGATGAACCCGAGGGTCTCGAGGTCTTCGGCACTGGCTTCCAAGGCAACCGGATTCCCCATAGCGAAGGTTGCCGCAAAGCTCGCCATCGGGTACACCCTCGACGAGCTGAAGAACGACATCACCAGGTTCACACCGGCTTCCTTCGAACCATCTATAGACTACGTAGTCGTGAAGATACCCAGGTTCGACTTTAAGAAGTTCCTCGGCGCAGATACAACCCTGACCACGATGATGAAATCGGTCGGGGAGGTAATGGCCATAGGGAGGACCTTTAAAGAGGCTCTCCTCAAGGCCATAAGGAGTCTTGAACTCGACAGGTTCGGCCTCGCCTTTCCAAGGATGGATGTGTCCGAAGGGGATCTCGTAAGGAATCTGAGGACTCCCAACGAGGACAGACTCTGGTACATAGCTGAGGCCTTCAGGAGGGGGTACTCGGTCGATGAACTGTACGAGCTTACAAGAATAGACAGGTGGTTCCTCTACAACATAGAGGAGATAGTTAGCTTTGAAAGGGATATAGAGGAGAGGCTTGATGAGGAGACCCTCAGGAAGGCGAAGGAGCTGGGGTACTCGGACATGGAGATCGCCCGTATAAGGGGTTTGGAAGAACGGGAGGTTAGGGAGTTGAGAAGGAAGTTCGGAATAAGGACCTCCTTCAAGGGTGTGGACACCTGCGCTGGTGAGTTCGTAGCCTACACGCCGTACTACTACTCCTCCTTCGAGGTTCCTTACTACTCCTTAGAAGAAGGGCCCGTACTCGACGAAGATTAGCTTATAAGTATATTTTTAAACCTTTTTAAAACATTAAAAACTCTTATCCAAAAGCCCGAACGCAGGGGATTAAATAGTATCCAGTCAGATGATTTAGGGAGGTGGAAAGATGAAGAAGCTCGTTATGGCTACCCTTGTAGCAGGAGGGATAGGTTTCTCCCAGCCTGTATTTATGGACGCCGATTGGGCCAAGGCTTTCTGCGAGGTTTGGAACAACACGCCCACTCTGGTGAACGAGCTCGGCCAGAACGACTCTTGGAACGAGGTTCCCGAAAGGAAGCTCTTCCTCTACAGGAAGGACTGCGGGAAGGATAAGATGGTCCAGCTGACCATAAAGAACGAGAACGGAAAGGCGGTGTGCGTATATGGGGGCTGGAAGAAAGACGAAAGAACCGGAGACGATTTCCTTATGTACGCGGACACGAAGAGGTGGCTCGAGATGGGGAGGAAGGAGTACGGCCCGATGAGGGCGATGATGTTCGGAAGGCTTAAGTTCAAAGGGCCTAAGTTCGTTGCCATGAGGAACATGGGACCTTTCGAGGCTTTCCTCGATGCCATAGATGAGGTACAATCTGATACCTCGAGATGCCCTTAAAGGTCATATACAGGGGAAAGGAGATAGAGCTTCCCGAAAAGAGACTTAAGGCTAAGGAGCTTTTAAAGAGGTTGGGGCTTTCGCCCCTCTCCTCCCTGGTTGTTAAGAACGGAGAGGTTATATCCGAAGAGGACTATGTAGAGGAGGGTGATAATATAAGAGTTATAAATGCGATCTCTGGGGGAGCTCAAGAGCCTTGACTGGATCCTCTTAGGACTTCTTCTCTCGATCCAGATCTTCGGCGTAGTGGGTGTGTACAGCGCCTCTTTGGGTGAGGGAAATTTACTCTTCTTTAAAAAACACCTCCTCTACGTGTTCTTGGGCTGGATTGTCCTCCTGCTAGTTTCGAGGGAAAGGTTTAGGAACGTCCTTGATATGTCCCTATACATATACCTCTTTGTGCTTTTCCTGCTCGTCCTCGTCCTGGTAACGGGAAAGGAGGTTTACGGGGCTAAGAGATGGCTCAGCCTCGGTTTTATAAACATCCAGCCCTCAGAGTTCATGAAGCTTTCCCTGATACTCCTTTCCGCTTACCTTCTCCCTTATATTAAGAGTCTAAGGGACAGGAAGGTTCTCCTCCTCGTTCTCGCTTTCTCAATACCCGCGATAGTTACCCTGAAACAGCCCGATCTTGGAACTGCGGCGACGTACTTCGTACCCCTCGGTGTGATGCTTATGGTAAGGGGTGTTAGGCTTAGGTACTTCCTGTTCGCACTCCTCCTGGCAGTTCTCTCCTCTCCCGCAGCCTGGAGCCTGCTCAAAGACTACCAGAAAAAAAGGATCCTCGCGGTCATAGATCCCCACAGCGATTACCTTGGGAGCGGCTACCAGCTGATACAGTCGGTTATAGCGATAGGCTCCGGAGGTATTACGGGAAAAGGTGTAGCCAAAGGGACCCAGTCCCAGCTCTTCTTTCTCCCTGAGGCGCACACCGACTTTATATTCTCCGTGATAGGTGAGGAGCTGGGGTTCGTGGGAGCCCTGACGCTTACCTGTCTAATATTCCTGTTCCTTTTCAGGATCCTGAGCTACCTTAGGTTCGTCCTGACCGCGTCTGAAACCCTGTTCGTGTCCGGTGTTTTCTCACTGTTCCTTTTCCAGTACTCGGTAAACATACTCATGACCCTGGGCTTGTTTCCTGTGGTAGGAATACCTCTTCCTTTCGTGAGCTTTGGAGGGAGTTCCATGATAACCTTCAGTATAATGGTAGGGCTTCTAATGAGCATATACAGGGAGTACAAAGGCATGGTGCCTTTACTCGTGAAGGAAGTAAATTATGAGTAATGATAAAGGCACTTTATCTTCACATTCCCTTCTGCTCTTACAAGTGTCCCTACTGCGATTTTCTATCCCTGGTCGATGCTCCTTTGGATCACGAGGAGTACGTGAACCTTCTGATCGAGGAGTCCAGGCTTTACTCACACTACGAGAGGGATATAAGGACCCTTTACCTGGGCGGTGGAACGCCTACACTACTTAAGCCGGATACCTTAGCCTACCTCATAGACGGGCTGGACAAGGTTTTAGATCTCTCCGGCGTTGTGGAGATCACCGTGGAGTGTAACCCGGAAACTTACACGACAGAGGATTTCAGAAAGCTCAGGAGGCTGGGCGTAAACAGGCTGAGCATAGGGGCACAGAGCTTTACCGAAAAGGGTCTGAGAAGTCTCGGCAGGAAGCACAGCGTCAGCGATACGGTGAGGGCTTACCATGAGGCTAGAGAGGCCGGCTTCGAGAACATCAACCTTGACATCATGTACGCCTACCCGGAGCAAGAGTCTCAGGATTTGGAGGTGGAGCTGGAATGGATAGAAAAGCTGCGCCCCGAGCATGTCTCGGCCTACATGCTCACCCCGTACCCGAACACGCCTATCGGCGTTGAGATCAGCAGAGGAGCTTTGAAGGTCCCCGAAGAGGACGAGCTCTCCCGTATATACAACAGTCTCTGGACGGGTTTAAAGGAACTCGGGTACTCGAGGTACGAGATCTCCAACTGGTCTCTGGAGGGGTTCGAGTGCAAGCACAACCTGGTTTACTGGAACATGGAAGAGTTCCTGGGTTTGGGCGTTTCCGCCTGGGGTTTTATCGGAAGAACCAGGTACGGTAACACGAAGAACATCCTAAAGTACGCAGAGTTCGTTAGAAAAGGTATAAGGCCTGTGGATAAGAGTGTACGTCTCTCGGAGAGGGATCTCTTCGAAGAGTTTGTTATACTCAGGCTCCGCCTGAAGGAGGGGCTTCCTAAGAGCTTCAAGCACGTAGTTCCTTCGCATCTATTGAGGTTCTTCGAGGAGGGAGAGAGGGGGATAGGCATAAGGGAGGAGTACATGCTCCTGTCGAACGAAATAATAGCGGAGGTGTTGGTATATAATTCTGATAGAACCCTTTCGGAGGTAAAGAATGGCTAAGATATACTACGATGAGGATGCCTCCCTCCAACCCTTAGAGGGCAAGAGGGTAGCTATACTCGGATACGGATCCCAGGGACATGCCCACGCTCTCAACCTCAGAGATAGTGGCGTAGAGGTTATAGTGGGACTTCACGAGGGGAGCAGGTCAAGGGAGAAGGCCCAGGCGGACGGCTTTAAAGTACTCACCCCCTCCGAAGCCTCCAAGGAAGCGGACATAATAATGTTCCTCGTTCCAGACACGGTCCAGCCCGACCTGTACAAGGAGTGTGTGGAGCCAAATCTGGACTCTTCAAAGACACTCGCCTTCGCACACGGGTTCAACATACACTTCAGACAGATAATCCCCCCCAAGGACGTGGACGTATTCATGGTGGCCCCCAAGGGGCCTGGACATCTGGTCAGGTGGATGTACGAAGAGGGTAAGGGCGTTCCAGCTCTGGTAGCTATACATCAGGATGCCTCCGGTACTTGTCTGGAGAAGGCCCTCGCCTACGCTAAAGCGATAGGGGCCACGAGGGCGGGTGTGATAGAGACCACCTTCAAAGAGGAGACGGAGACGGACCTCTTCGGCGAGCAGTCGGTACTCTGCGGTGGCGTTACGGCGCTGATAAAGGCTGGTTTCGAGACGCTGGTAGAGGCGGGCTATCAGCCGGAAGTCGCCTACTTCGAGTGCCTCCACGAGCTCAAGCTCATAGTGGATCTCATTTACCAGTACGGTATATCGGGCATGAGGTACTCCATATCGGATACGGCAAAGTACGGGGACGTTACTAGGGGCGACAGGATATACAGAGAGGTGAAGCCTCTGATGAAGGATATCCTCGAGGAGATACAGAGGGGAGAGTTCGCGAGGGAATGGGTCCTCGAGAACAAGGCGGGGAGGCCCGTCTATCACGCTCT
>WFPN01000294.1 GCA_015487535.1 Aquificaceae bacterium | reverse complement strand
TCCCTGCTCAGTACCGCTTCCCTGGGAGTGGTGGGTAAAGAGGGACGAGGATACAGGAAAGCTCGTTATAAAGGTTCCGGACTACATAGATGAGTTCCTCAGAAACCAAGGGATAGGGAAGGAGGACGAGGTCCTGCTCTTTTGCTTCGGTGGGACCGGCGCGGCCTTCGTTTACATGATGATGGACTTCGCCGGGTACACTGGTATGAGGGTTTACGACGCTTCAAAGAGAGAGTGGGAGTACCTGGGCTACCCGCTCAACAGGTACGTGTGGGAGACCTTCAGGGATTGTAGGGTGCCTTGATCCTGAAAACCTTCTTTACAGGATCGAACCTAAGGTGTTTGGGCAGGAAAAGCATCTCACCCTCCAGCCTGGATAGGTCGAGCTCAGGGTAGATGTTTTGGAGCTTCTTGAGCTCTACGTTCCATCTGCGGTAGAACTCCTCCTTTATCCTGTCTATGAAGGGGGCGATCTCGCTTTTCCAGGCGAATGCCAAGGGGTTCTCCCAGTCCTTCCTGCAGACCTCCCTATCGGAGAAGAGGGTGAGCCTGCACATGGAAGGCCTCGCCTCGTAAACCGAACAGCTGCCGTCCTCGGATAGGAAGGGACATGGAACCTCGTTCATACCGAGACCACATATAAGGCCGAGCTTACCTACATCGAGGGCCTCCTCCGGAACCGGGCTCTCGGGCGTGTACCCCTGCGCCTGTGCAGCCTCCAAGTACTCCCTCTCATACCTTCTCAGTCTAGAGGCTATCACCCTTCTATCCTTTATAGGGAGTTTGTTCAGGGCCTCGAGAAGGTGGAAGGCCTCCACCGTTCTCACCCAAAGGGGAACGCCGTAGCAGCAGTAGGTACATCCCTTGCCACAACCCAACCTCAGGCCAGATGTTATCTCGGAGATTATCGAGTCTATGACCCTAGCCCTATTCTCGGCGAAGGACAGGAGCCTATCCATAGGGCTATTTTAAGCCCTTTGAGATCCTGCTCAACAGGTGATCGAGGGAGAACATACCCGCTCCGAAGAGGAAAACAACCAGGGACGCGAAGAGGAACGAGAAGGGGGGTGCACTCCAGAACTCCTCCGGGCTCGAAAGGAGATGGGTAAGCTCGTTCCTGTGTGCCACAGCGAAGGCTCCGAGCATCTCCAGGGAGAGGATCAACCCCACAAACCTGGCTCCCAAACCCAATCCCATCAGCACTCCGCCCACCAGCTCCGTTAGCCCGACCAGGAGAGCGCTCAGGTGAGGGAACGGCATGTCTAGGCTTGCGAAGAAGTCGGTGGTCCTGTCTAAGTTCATCAGCTTTCCGTAACCTGTCCTCGAGAAGAGCCACCCCCAGTATATCCTCACAAAGAGCAAAAAGAGGGACTGAAGGGGAGGCAGAACCCTAAAAGCCCTATCGTAAAGATAGACTAAACTGCTCAAGCTAAAAGTCATCTAACCCCTCCCTGTGATGGTAGGTCTTAAGACTTGGGTTCTTCCTTGGGCTTCATCTTACCTCCGCAACCTCCCGGTCCTCCGCAGGTCATCTCCTTGGTCTTCTTCTTGGTTTCTTCCTTCTTCTCCTCCTTCTTCATGCCTGCGCAGGTGGCCTCCTTAGCCTTCTGCTGCGTTCCCTTGTTCATACCTGCACACTTACCCTCTCCGGCGTGGGAGGGGGTGACTCCCTCTGCCCCCAAGCCGAGCAAAACTGCCGAGCCAAGTAACGTCATCAGCTTCTGCTTCCCTTTCATCTCTGCTCACCTCCTGATTTAAACCTACCACATCCGTTGCCGCGTTCTGTAATCTAGATCACTCAGCTGAGAACTTCCGGACTAGATTTAAGTTATGCAAAGTATTCCGGGGGGTGTCGGTCTTGGACTCAGATACTCCTTCGCAGAGGAGGTTTTAAATAAGGAAGATTCCCCCAGATGGTTCGAGATAGCCCCGGAGAACTGGATGAGAAGGGGAGGGTTCTTCAGGAAGACCTTGGAGAGGATAAGGGAGAGGTTTCCGATCGTGTGCCACGGCCTGTCCCTATCGATAGGCTCGCCGGATCCCATCAATAGGGAGTTCCTGAAGGAGCTGAAGGATTTCCTGGACAGCTTCCACATAGAGGTTTACTCGGAACATCTGAGCTTTTCCTCCCTTGGAGGCAGCTACCTGCACGATCTGTTTCCGCTGCCCTTTATAGAAGATACGGTGAAAAGGGTTAGTAGAAAGGTCGCCGAGGTAGAGGAGATACTGGAGAGGCCCCTTATACTGGAAAACATCTCCTACTACTGGAAACCCCCGGGAGAGATGGAGGAGTGGAAGTTTATAAATTCAGTTCTCGAGGAGAGCGGCGCGAGGCTGCTTCTGGATGTGAACAACGTCTATGTTAACTCCCTAAACCACGGGTACGATCCCTATGAGTTTATAGAGAGGCTCGATCTTTCCAAGGTAGCTTACATACACGTGGCCGGGCACGAGAGGTTCGACAGGATCGTGATAGACACCCACGGCGCCCCTGTGATAGAGGAGGTCTATAGGCTCTTGGAGTTTACCTTAGAGAGGACAGGTCCTGTCCCTATCCTGCTGGAGAGGGACAACAACGTACCGCCCTACGAGGAGCTCCTAAGTGAGGTCCGAAGGTTGGAGGAAGTATGCGGTGCAAAGAGGGCTGGATGAGATGGAAACTCTCTTTACGGTAGCCAAAGGGCTGGAGAGACCGAAAAACCCTGCCCTCGAGGTGTACCACAGGCTCGTTTACAACCGGTTCGAGGACTTTATAAAGACATCCTTTCCCCTCTTTTCCTCCTTCGCAGGTGAAGAGCTGGGACCCCTGATAGAAGAGTTTCTCAAGCTCGACCATACATCCCCGCTGCTCATAGACTTAGGAAAGGAGTTCGTCGAGTTCTTCAAAGAGACGGGAACGAATTTAAAGGAGAGCAAACCCTTCTTAGAGGATCTTCTGCTCTACGAATGGTCGGAGATAGAGGTGTTCAACGCCCCGGACGAAGACGGCCCCTCAGAGTTCTCATGGAAGGATAGCTACAGGCTCTCCGTCTCTTCCAAGCTTCTACATCTTCGCTATCCGGTCCACAGGGCGGGCGAACTCTCTCCTGAAGAAATCCTTAAAAGGGAAGGGGATCACTACATACTCCTTTACAGGGACAGAGAGTCAGAGGTAAAGAGGGTGGAGTTAACAGCCTTCGTTTACAAATTCCTCAGGGATATAAACTCGGGGATCTCCCCAATCGAGGCACTCGAAAACTCGGAGCTGGGGGAGGAGAAGGAAGAAGCGAAACCCTACCTGGAAAGGTTCCTGAGGGAGCTCCTAGAACTCGGTGTGCTTGTCAAAAATTAGGTCCTGAGTCCGAAATATAAACCCATGAGGGTCGAGGACTCCCAGGTCTCCTTCGGTGGAGGAGTCCAGAGCCTGGAATTCAGCTTAATTAGGAGAAGCATAAGCTTTATGAAGGAAGAGTCCCAAAAGGACCCCTTCGGGGTAGTCCCCCCTAGGGTGAAGGTAGAGCCCATATCCACAGAAAATGTGGAGGACGTTAAGGAGCTAATAGTTAAGAAACTGATAGAGCTGCTGACGGGCAGGAAGATAAAGACCCTATCCATCGAAGATTTCACGAGTCCAAAGCTGCCCCCTGTAGAGGAACCCAAGGTAGGAGCTGTCTATAGAGAGGACAGGATCGAAATCGAAGCGAACAGGCTCGACTTCTTCGCCTACGGCGAGGTCAGGACGAAGGATGGACGGGTATTCAGGTTCGAGGTGAACATGAACCTCTTTAACCTGGAGATAGAGGTGAGCAACAAGACCGTGCGATCGGGAAGCGTTGCCCTCGTGGATCCCCTGATAATAGATCTGAGCGGCTCACCGGAACTCCTCTCCCCAGCGAGGTTCGAGTTCGACTTGGACGGTGACGGGGATAAGGAGAGCGTTCCTCTTCTGGCGGAAGGTAAGGGTTTTGTATTCTTCGATGCGAACGAAAACGGCAAGCCCGACGGAGGGGAGATCGTTGGCACGAGAACTGGAGACGCCTTCTCCGAACTCAGGACTCTCGACAGCGACAAAAACGGATGGATAGACGAGGGAGACCGGGCCTTCAACAGGCTGAGGGTCTGGCTCAAAAACTATGGCGTAGACAAGGTCATGAGCCTCTCCCAGCTCGGCGTGGGAGCCCTCTACACGGGAAGTTTCGGCACTCTCTTCAACCTGGAAGGCTCTGGAGTGCTGAAAAACCTGGGACTCTATATAACGGAATCGGGGGACGCCGGCACCCTAGCCAAGGTGGACTTCAGGGCTTAGAACTCCCTGACCTCTTCGAGGATCCCTCTGTTAAGGATCTTTATCTTCCTTCTTCCTACCTCTATGGCTCCCATCTGCTTCAGCTCGTTCAGGGCTATGGTGGTCGCCTCCCTGGTAGCCCCTATCAGACTGGCCAGTTCCTTGTGGGATAGGGAAAGTTTTATGTTTCCTTTCTCATCTCCAAACTTATCCAATAACCTTATCAGCAGGGAGGATAGCCTGTTTATTACAGGCTTTGCGATCAGCTCCTCGATCCTGATTTCAAGCTCGTAAGTCAGCAGCCCTAAGAGCTTACTCAACCTCAACATTACCGTCGGGTTCCTCCTCATGCGGTTGAAGAAAACCTTTCTGTTTACGAGGCAGAGGAAGGAGTCTTCAAGGGCTACCGCAAACTCACCGTAACTTCTACGCTCGTATGGGGATATTCCACCGAATATATCCCCCGGTCCGAGGATCGCAAAGGTTATCTCCTTCCCGTTATCATCAATTCTGAAGAGCCTAACGCTTCCCCTCTTCAGGAAGTAGAGGAACTCCTCCCTGTCCTCGGGAGAGTATATGGTCGTTCCCCTCTTCACCTCAAGGCCAACCGAGTTGTCGTCTAAGAATTTGAGTTCCTCCTCAGATAATCCCGAGAGTATGTCGAGGTTCTTCAGGTACCAGAGCTTATCCTCCTTAATCATAACTCTGGTCGCTCCTGACCTTTATAACGGTGTGGACGTTCCCGCGAGGGTTAAAGTCCCCTATCACCTCCAGGAAACGGGGTTTAAGGGTTTCGTAGAGGGCGGTGTATATCTCGTTCGCAGCCTGCTCGTGGGAGATGTACCTGTTCCTGAACTTGTTGAGCCACAGCTTGAGGGATTTGAGCTCAACTATGTATTTGTCGGGGATATAGCGGATCTTTATAGTCGCGTAGTCCGGGTATCCGGACCTCGGGCAGAGACAGGAGAACTCGGGGAAGGTTATCTCTATCATGTAGTCCCTCTCGGGGGTGGGGTTCTCCCAGGGCTCGAGCTGTGCCTGTTCTATCGCTATCTCTCCGTACTTCTTTTCCTGCGTCCTTTCCATGATGATTAAATATAAGCTAAAGGCGGGAGGTTCTCCATGAGGTTGGGGATAGTCCTATACAACAACGATCCTGAGACAGTCTGGAACGCCTTCAGGTTCGGTGTCTTCTCCCTCGCCCAGGGGGACGAGGTAAGGATGTTCCTGCTCGGAAGTGGAGTGGAGAGCCTCAACATAGAGCACGGGAAGTTCGACGTTCAGGAGCAGCTAAAACTCTTTCTGGAGAACGGCGGTGAGCTGATAGCATGCGGCGTGTGCTTGGAGGTGAGAAACTCGAAGGAGGGAGCTACCTGCCCCGTGGGATCCATGAACGACCTGTACGAACTCGTGTGCTGGGCCGACAGGGTGGTGAGTTTTTAAGTTGCCTTCCAGTTTACTGGAAGGTTTATATTCCTACCTATGAGTGTGGTGGTGGAGCTCCTGGAGTCAAACTTCTGTCCCAAGTGTGCTGTGGTGAAGGATAGGGTGGAGAAGGTGGCCAAGGAGATGGGTGTGAAGGTAAGGCTCTTGGACCCCATAGAGGACGTTGACAGGATAGTGGAGCTCGGAATACTTACATCCCCGGCGGTTGTGGTGAACGGCAAGGTGAAGTTCGCCGGCGTAGTGCCAACGGAGGAGAAGATAAGGAAGGCCATAGAGGAGGAGCTGGCTTGAGCCCAGTTTACCTCGTCCCCGTTCTGGGAGCCCTGTCCTTCTTTACACCATGCATGTGGAACGTGAACCTCCTCTTCAGGGCTTATATAAAGAAGGGGGATCTAAATCAGGTACCCCTTCTGTTCCTGTCGAGGTTCGCTCTCTTCAATCTAATAGCCTTAGCCTTTTATCTGCTTTCCGAGAAGGTGAGCCTTTCAGAGAGATCGCTTCTTGTGATCCAAGGGGTCGTAGCCGGTGTGTTCATACTCGGATTTCCCCTCATGAGGAGGCTCGGGTTCGCCCCATTAGATCTATCGCCCCAGTTCTTCTTTCCCAAGAAGAGGTTTCCCCCAGGAGTAGGATTGGGTTTCAGCCTGCCTTACTGTGCCCTTCCCTTCGTCGCCCTCCTTGGGGCTTACTCACTGCACTTCAAGAGCGCCTTCCTTATCTTCAACCTCTACGCCCTCTTCGTTACACTTCCCACCCTTCTGCTCATCGTGGTTTCTGACAGGTCCCTAAAGGCCCTAACCTCCCTCATACCTGCTGTCCCGGCCATAACCGGCTTTGCTTTGGTGCTAGCCATGGGTCTGTTTCTCGACTTCGGATACCTGAGTCTTTACGTTTCCTCGCTCCTTCAGGAGAAGCACTCTCTCCCCTTTCTGATACCCGTTATGTTCTTCCTCGGGTTCTTCACGAGCCTCGGGCCATCCACCCTCCCCTTTCTACCGGTGGTCTTCGGGCTTTTGATTACGAAGCATCGGACCAGGTTCGATATACTTCTGAGCGTTTTAGGGTTTTTCGCAGCCTTTTTGCTTACCCACGCCTTCGTAGGGGGGATCGCATCCCTCGGAGCCGTGATCCTATCCGATATCTTCAGGGCGGACCTCTTCAACCTCGTCCTGTCGGGACTTCTCCTGCTGATAGCCCTAAACCTATTGAACATTCTGCCCTTCTCCCTGGAGATAGCTAGGCTAAACCCCTTCTCGAACCCGGGGGCGAGCAGCTTCCTCTTGGGCATAGCCTACACTTTCTCGCTCTGTCCCTCCTGCACATCCCTGCTTCTGGGGGCGGTCGTCCTCAGTGCCTCCACGGGGAGTGTGACCGAGGCTGTTTTTCTAATGGGCGTTTACGCGGTGGGTAGAGCTGTCCCAGTGTTCCTCTCAGGTTTCGTGGTGAGCAGCCTTTCGGGATTCTTGAGAAGGAACTACCTTTACGTGAACCGTATCGTGGGTATAGTCTTCCTTATCCTTTCCGGATACTTCTTCAAAAACTTCTTGGAGGTGGCGCTGTGAACAGAAGGGAGCTTCTCATCGCCGGCGTTGGCCTGCTGACACTGCTAACCCCTCTAAGGGCAGAGGAGGGAACGGTAAAGCTGCTCTTCCCCGTAACTTTCCGGGACAGGAAGCGCTGGAAGAAGGTCTTTCTCAGGATAAGGGGCGCTATAAACATCTGGGGAGCCGGAGCGGACATAGAGGTGGTGGCCTACGACGAGGGGATAGTCTTCCTGGATAGGTTCGAGAACGGGGAGTTCGAGGAGAGGATAGAGAACCTTATGCTCTACGGGGTTAAGTTTAAGGCGTGCAGGGTGGCGATGAAGATGTTCGACGTCTCCGAAGAGGCCCTCTTCGATGGGGTGGAGGTGGTAAGATCCGGCTTCGAGTACCACGTCTTGAAAGTCAAGGAAGGATACATACCTATTTACCTATGAGGATAGGAGAGCTCGCAGAGAAGCTTGGATTAAACCCGAAGACCCTCCGGTACTGGGAGGAGATAGGACTGCTCCCACCTCCCCTGAGAAACAGCTCCGGGTACAGGATCTATACAGAAGAGCATCTGAAACTGTGTGAGTTTATACTCAAGGCAAAATCGGTCGGCTTTAAGCTGGAGGAGATAAAGGAGATAATTTCGCTCAGATCTTCCGGAAGGACACCCTGCGGGTGTGT
>WFPN01000293.1 GCA_015487535.1 Aquificaceae bacterium | reverse complement strand
TTGTAGTTGGTAAAGCCCCATCTCTCGAACTTCTCGGACCATCTCAGGGCACTCTCGGCGAGGGCTTCGGCACAGGGGTAGCCGTACTTCTCCAGAAGATCCTTCTCCAGCGAGCCCGAGTTTACCCCAAGTCTCACAGCTATACCCTTGTGCTTCGCCTCCTCAACGATCTCCCTTACGATCTCCTCTTTGCCTATGTTCCCAGGATTTATCCTTATACCCTGGACGCCCTTTTCCATGGAAAGGAAGGCGTAGGAAGGGGCGAAGTGTATGTCCGCTATAACCGGTATTGGGCTCTTCCTGACTATCTCCTCCAGGGCCTCGACGTCCTCCTGGTGGGGAACGGCCACCCTGACTATCTCACATCCGGCCCTGTAGAGCCTATCTATCTGATCGAGGGTCGCGTCCACATCGTGGGTCTTGGTGGAGGTCATAGACTGGACAACTACGGGGGCGTCTCCCCCGATCTTCACGTTGCCCACACTTATCTGGCGGGTTTTCCTCCTCTCTACCATAGAGGATAAGATAGACCTAAAACCTTATTTGGAAAGCTCTTCCAGGTCCTTTATCAGGGTGTCTATGTCTATAGCGGGCATCGTGAGAGTTCTTATCGTTCCCCTGGAGCTGAGCTCGATGGCCATCTTCACTACGGTGTCGTTGTCCGGAGCCTCGAGTATGTTCACGAAGTCGTAGGGGCCCATAACCGCGTACTGGGCTATTATCTTTACCCCGAACTTCTCCATAACCTCCCTATCGACCTCTTTGATCCTCTGTGGCTTGTGCTTCAGAGTTTTAGCACCTTCGTCCGTTAAAGTTGTGAGCATCACAAATATAGGCATGACCTCCACCTCCTATTAAAATTCTATCACCTGGAGGGTCTGAAGGCTCTGACCTTGTCCTCGTAGGTATCTATGAACGCCCCACCGATAAGGTCTATGCAGTAAGGTATCGCTGGAAAGACGGCGTCCAGACACAGCCTTATGGACTGGGGTTTTCCGGGTAGGTTCACTATGAGACAGTGTTTCCTTATACCTGCGGTCTGCCTCGAGAGTATGGCTGTTGGGACCTGTTCGAGGGACACCCTCCTCATGAGCTCCCCGAAGCCCGGAAGCATCTTCTCACAGACGGCCTCGGTGGCCTCTGGTGTAACGTCTCTGGGAGCGGGACCCGTCCCGCCCGTTGTCAGTATTAGGCTGCATCCGACCTCGTCCACCAGCTCTTTAAAGGTTTTCTCTATGAGCTCCCTTTCGTCCGGTATCACCCTGTATTCGATCCTGTACGGGGTCTTTATAACCTCCTTGAGGTACTCTATGATCGCCTTGCCGCTTATATCTTCGTACTCTCCCCTGCTCGCCCTGTCCGAGATCGTTACCACGCCTATGATAGCTTCCATAGGGATATTTTAACTACGGCTCCACCACCACACAGTGATATGGATCTATGTACTTCGAGACAGCCCTATTTACCTCTTCGATGGTTACGTCTTCTATCCTCTTGGGAAACTCCTCGTCCATCTTCCATCCGAGGCCCATGACCTCGTAAAAGCCGAGGTACCACGCCTGTCTGAGCCTAGTCTGATGGTCGAGAAGGAAGTCCCCCACTATCTTCCTCTTTGCGAGCTCCACATCCTCGCTTGTAAGCTCGGGATCTCTGATCAGGGAGACCATGTCCTTTAGGGCCTCCTCCTTCTTTTCCGGTGAGGTGCCTATGTAGGAGAAGAGCCTTGGTGAGGAGATCCTGGTCGGGTAGAAGGCGTAGGTGGCGTAGGCGTAACCCTTCTTCTCTCTGAGTTCCCTAAAGAGTATGGAGGTCATCCCGTCCCCCAGAGCGCTCGAAAGAACCTTGAAGGTGAAGTAGTCCTCGGAGGTTCTAGGAGGGGCGTTGAAGGCACATAGGATCGTGGCCTGGGTTCCCTCCCTCTTCACCCGCACGATCTCGCTCTCATCTATGGGGTTCTCTTCCTCTCTCAGGCTTATCGAACCCTTCTCTATATCGGAGAAGGTTCTCTCCAAGAGTTCAATAACTTTTTGAGCTTCTACGTCCCCCACTATGCTGACCACTATGTTCCCCCCTCTCCTGAGTTCAGAGAGCCTTCGGATAAGGTCGTCCCTACCTACCTCTTTAACGCTCTCCTCCGTCCCCAGCGGGGAGGTCTCGTAGGGTGTCCCTTTGTAGGTTAGCCTTCTGAGGTTCTCCATCGCGAACTCCATTCCCCTCTCCCTCTTGGACCTTATTGAGACTATCGTGTTTTTCTTCTCCCTCTCTATGTCTTCTTCCCTGAAGAGCGGTCTTTCTATAACGTCTTTGATTACATCCAGACCTTCCTCCAGGCCTTCTACCCTCGTCGCGAAGCCTATCTCGGAGAAATCATCTCCAGAGGAGGAGTATATGTAGCCCCCGTAGTTCTCGAAAGGCAGAGAGATCTCGTACGAGCTCGGATACTTCTCGCTCCCCTTAAGAAGTAGGGTAAAGAGGAGATGGGTCTCCCCCTTTTTCTTCTCTCCGTGCTGTCCGCCCCTGAAGAAGATCACGCCGGAGACTATCCCTTTCCACTTCGTTTCCTTCACTATGAGCTTAACCCCGTTGGGGAGAACCTTTTCGACCACACCGGCACCTCCGAAGGCGAGGCTGAAAACTAATGCCAGGAGAAGGAAAAGG
>WFPN01000292.1 GCA_015487535.1 Aquificaceae bacterium | reverse complement strand
CTCGAGCAGCCTCGGAGCCCTCATGGGAGGTATTATCGAGCCGAAGTCGAACCTCACATCGCCCTTGTCGGTCTTTATCTTCTTTGAACCGACGTCGATGTCCTTTATCTTTGCTCCCGTTATGTAAGTAGCCATTCCCCTGTAGAAGTCTTCGTAGGCCTTCATAAACCCGTCCCTGAGGACGGGAGGATACTCGTTCGCATCTATAAAGTACATGTGGGCTTTCAGGCCGTTCTCTCTTATGTAGCTCAGGATGAGGGCCGCCCTCTCGTAGGGGGCTGGCGGACATCTGTAGGGCATCTTTGGAACGGTTATTACCACGTTCTCTCCCTCGAACTCCTCCAGAAGCCTCTTCAGGTACAGGTGCTCGCTCCCAGGTCTGAAGGCACCGGGGAAGAACCAGGTGGTCTCCTCGTAGAAGGGGAACTCCTCTGTGTCGTACTCTATACCTAAGGAGAGTATGAGGTAGTCGTACTCTATATATCCCTCGGAAAGGTAAACCCTTCTCTTCGAGAGATCTATATCGACGACGACGTCGTTTATAACCTTGACCCCGTACTTGGTGTGCAGCTTGTTGTATGGAAAGCAGAGCTGTCCGTACTCGATCAGGCCCACGAGGTAGTGGTTGCTAAGCGGACATGAGACGAAGAGCTGGTTCTTTTCTATCAGGACAACGTCCGCCTCTGGATTTTCCTTCTTTACGTACTTGGCGGCGGTAACTCCGCCGTAGCCTCCCCCCACCACCACTACCCTTTTGCCTCTCGGGGGCCCCATCAGTCTGGATGTGCTCTTCGCCACCACACTGCCGGCGAGCATAACTCCACCGGCGGCTAAGAGCTCTCTCCTGCTAACACCTGATGACTTCCTTGGCATACTCCTCCACCTCTACCACCTCGCACTTGTCCACCAGCTTCTTAGCCTTCCTAGATGACTTGTAGAGCTTCCTCAGATCCGGTTTGAAGACATCGAAGAAGTCCTCGTAGAGCTCCTTTCCTAACGTCCCTACGGCGTAGAGCTTATCGCCTTCCTGCTTCAGGATGATAGCCGTTAGCGGGAATGGGGCCGGACCGTCTATCACCTCCCCCCCCTTTGCAGGGTCGAAGACAGAGAGATGGGCGCAGCACTGGATCACCCCTCCCCTCTTGACTATCTTCGATGGGATGTTCTCAGGGTAATAGTTAATAAAAGAGAATTCCGGTGTGGGGTAGCTCATCTGATGGGGACATATAGCGCAGTAAGCGACTATGCTCTTCTTTGGTCCCACACCTCCGGGCCACCTGTAGTTTGTCCCGTCCGACAGCTTCACCTCCGCGGGCGGAACCTCCTTCCCCAGATTGGCGAGTATGCAGGGAGTAGCCCTGTGGGGGTAGAAGAACAGGTACTGTTTCTTAGGGTCTATCTCTTCAGGTTTCAGGGGAGTTCCGTCCTTCTTTAACAGGATAGCTTTTTTGTAGGCTTTGAACTCAACCTCCTGTGCCTTCAGAGAGCTTATAAAAAAGGAGGGGGAAGCGAGGGAAGCGGCGGCAACGGCAGTACACGTCTTTATAAAGCCCCTCCTGTCCATTACCTCCTCCGTTAGCTGAACATATCCCTGTACATGGCTCTGGCCCACTCGAGGTAAGCCTTCCAGTTCTTGGAAGAAGGGTTGTTGTCCATCTTAACGTTCCAGAACTGGAAGCTGTTCTTATTAGGATCGTACTTGTAGGTCAGATCAACCCACACGGCCTTGCCCTTGTCCACGCCCGAGTAACAGAGGGTCCTCGGCGGCTTGTAGGGCATCTTCTTGCCGTGTATGAGGGTCACTATCAGCTCGGCAACGTTGTGAGCCTCAGAGTTGGCTGTGTTACCGCTCTTGGAGAAGGGGTGGTTCCTAGCGTCTCCCGTGCAGAATATCCTCTCGTCCACCGTGGACATGTACCAGGGCCACTTTAGGGAAGGCCATCTGTCTCCCTTCGGAACCAGTCCGAGCTTGTAAACCAGTGGTGCAGACTTACACCTCGGATAGAGGTTAAGGTCGTCGAACTCTATGTACCCGAGGTTTGTAACTATCCTCTTCTTTCCAAAGTCCACATGCTTTATCTGGGTCTGTGGGTAGTACTCCACGTAACCCTTTACAAACTCGTCCCAGGCCTTGTGGAACCCCTCAGCCTTGACCGGTGGATCGTTGTGTGGGTCGAGGATTATGACCTTTCCCGGTATCTCGTTCTGCTTGAAGTACCAGGCTATCATGGTAGCCCTCTCATAGGGTCCGGGCAGACATCTGTAATCGAGTCCGGGCGGCACCGTTATAACGAAGTTCCCCTCCTCGAAGTCCTGTATCTTCCTCTTGAGTCTGAAGTGCTCCTCACCGGGTTTGAAGGCCGCAGGATACTTCTTTGTGGCTATCTCTATGTCTTTGGGATCGTCTCCCACCCACTGGGAGTAGTCGTAGTCTATACCTGTGGCGAGTACGAGGTAATCGTAGTATATCTTACCTACGCTGGTGTAAACGTACCTTCTCCTCCTGTCAACGTCGTGGACCTCTGCGTTTACGAAGTGGTATCCGTACTTGTCGGCAGCCTTCAGGTGGTCGTGGATCAGGAACTCGAGATCGACGAGATCAACCAGCCATAGGTTGCTCACAGGGCATGACATGAAGACGTTGTTCTTCTCGATAAGGACGACGTCTATGTTCGGGTCCTTCTTCTTTATGTACTTGGCGAGCGTGGATCCAGACCATCCACCACCCACTATCACGACCCTCGCGGACCCCTTCGAGGGCTTAGGTAAGTTGATAACGTCAGCCTTCTTCGCGAAGGTAAAGCTTGTGACCCCGCTCGTTGCGGCTACCGCCGCTCCCACTCCTGCGGCCTTGAAAAGGTCCCTCCTGCTTACACCCATGCTTAAACCCTCCTCTATGAGAATTTAAAGTTAACCGAACATATCTCTGTATAAGGCCTTAGCCCACTCGAAGGTCGATCGGGCGAGCTGGGAGGACCTGTCGTTTATAACGTTCACCTTTTTCTTGACCGGAGTCTTCTTCTTTCTGTCTATATCGTAGAGGACGTTTATCACGATGGCCTCCTTGGGATCCCCGTTTACCATCGAGTAGCAGGTGTTGGTAGGAGCCTTGACGGCCTCCAGAGGATCCTTACCCCTAAGCAGGGCCACAAGGGCCTTGACGACCATGTTCTGAGTGTGGTTGTGAGCCATATCCCCGCTCTTGGGGAAACCCTTTACCGATGAGGCGTCCCCCGCAACGAAAACCCTCGGATCGAGCTTGGACTGGAGTGTGAGTGGGTTCACATCGCACCAGCCGGTCTTGGGATTCACAAGCCCCGCCTTCCAGGCGAGATCTCCTGCCTGATGAGGAGGGTTTATGTTAGCGTCGTCGAACTTAAAGTCACCGGCCGTGGTTCTTATGACCTTATTAACCGGATCCACCTCCTTGACCTTGGCGTTGGGTACGTACTCAACTATGCCCAGGTATAGCTCTTCGTAAGCTCTTCTAAACCCTGGACCCTTCGGTTTTATAGTGTCCTTTGGATCGAGGAGTATTAGCTTCCCTTTTACCTCGTTCTGTTTGAAGACGTGCGCTATCATGGCAGCCCTCTCGTAGGGGGCCGGAGGACATCTGTGGGGAGGAGGAGGGACCGTCATAACGAAGGTACCTTCCTCGAAGTTATGGACCTTCCTCTTGAGGGCCAAGTGTTCCGACCCTGGGATGAATGCGGAAGGAAAGTTGGTGGCACAGAGCTGGGCCATCCTTTTATCGCCCTTGAACCATGCATCGTAGTTGTACCTAATACCCGGGGCCAGGATCAGGTAGTCGTAATCGACGTACCCCTCGGTCGTATATACCTTCCTCTTATCTCTGT
>WFPN01000291.1 GCA_015487535.1 Aquificaceae bacterium | reverse complement strand
CAGTATGTCGTCCCTCCCTCCGTAATCCACAGCCAGGATCACGGTTATCCTGTAATTGTCGGCGGTATCCCTTTCGAGCTCCTCCATCAGACGCCTGAGCTCCTTACCTATCCTGTCCCTCCTGCCTATGAACTTGAGGCGCACCCTCTCCTTTATCAGCTCCTCCTTTTTCTGGGTCAGGTAGTTCTTGAGTAGATCGAAGAGAAGCTCCACCTCCTCCTTAGGTCTCTTCCAGTTCTCGGTGGAGAAGGCGAACAAGGTAAGGTACTCAACCCCAAGATCTGCACAGTACTTGACGATGTCCTCGGCTACCTCCGCCCCCCTGTAGTGGCCCATTATACGGGGCATACCCTTCTGCCGGGCCCACCTTCCGTTTCCGTCCATTATTATGGCTATGTGCCTCGGTATCTTGAGATCTTCCATCACTCTCCCATGAGGAGTTTCTGCTCCCTCGCCCTCACGGCCGCATCCGAGGTGGGGAACTTCTCCATCAGGACGGAGTAATACTCGTTCGCCTTGGCCATGTCTCCCCTATCCATGTATATCTTCATGAGCTGTAGGTAAGCGTCGGGGAGCTTGTTACAGTCCGGGAGCCTCCCGCTCTCACACTTCTCCACAAGGCTCTTGTAAACGCTCTCCGCCCTCTGGGAGTCCCCAAGTTCCTGGTATATCTTCCCTATCCAGAAGAAGGCGTTGTCGGTGTACTTGTTCTCGGGGAACTTCTTTATGAAGTCCAGGAACGCGTCTCTCGCCTCGTAGAGCTTCTTTACGCTGTAGAGCTCTATAGCCTTCCTGTAAGCGGTCTCGGCGTCCTCCTCCTTTTCCTCCTCTTTAACCTCTTCCTTCAGCTCGATCCCGGGAACCGGGATCCTCTCCATCTCAGGTTTTGGACTTACCTTTACCAGCTCCTCACCTTTCTTTTCAGCCTTCGGAGACGTTAAACTCTCGCCGAGCTTCAGCTTTAGCTTCTCTATCTCGAGTCTGAGCTCCGATATGAGCTCGGTAAGCCTGTCTATCCTCTCGTTGGTCTTCTCTATGTCCTTCTCGAGATCGGACTGCTTTTGCTCTACCCTCGTTAGCTTTATCTCCACCTCCGATATCCTGTCGGTCACCTTATCCTGGGAGACGGGAGCGCACGATAGGATAAGGGCTGCGGAGAGTAGGGAAAGGGTTTTCTTCATGCCTCCTCTTCCTCCTTATAAAAATAATACTCTCTGTAAGGTATCCTGTGCTTGAAGTAGTAGAAGTAGTAGAGCCTGCCGCTCTCCTTATCCTTGGCCACCCTGACGAGTATGCCGTAGTTATCGGTTATCTGCTGAAGGTAGTTGAACTCCTGGTCGGTTTTCTTGAAGTGCTCCCTGACCTGCTCCCTGATCTCTTCCTTCACGCTCTTCACCAGGTTATAGAGGTTTATCTCCTTCTTGAGTTCCTCGGGTGTGAAGAACTTACCCTTGATCTTCTCGATCTGATGTTCATGAATCATTCTTCCCTCCCATAAAGCACGGGATTACTATTATATACGGAGGTTCAGAATGGAAAGATTCACGCTGATAGCGGGCCCCTGTGCCATAGAGAGTGAGGACATTCTGCTGAGGGTAGGGGAGAAGCTAAAGGGTATTGCGGAGAAGTTTCCCGATCTGAGGGTCGTCTTCAAGTCCTCCTTCGATAAGGCGAACAGGTCTTCGATAAACTCCTTCAGGGGACACGGTATAGAGTTCGGTCTGAGGGCTCTCAGGAAGGTTAAGGAGGAGTTCGGACTCGAGGTTACCACCGACATACACGAGAGCTGGCAGGCGGAACCGGTTGCGGAGGTGGTAGATATAATCCAGATACCCGCGTTCCTGTGCAGGCAGACCGATCTTCTCCTTGCAGCGGCACGGACCGGGAAGCCGGTAAACGTGAAGAAAGGTCAGTTCATGGCGCCTTGGGATATGAAGAACGTGGTGGAGAAGCTGAAGTTCGGCGGGGCCACGGATATATATCTCACCGAGAGGGGTGCGTCCTTCGGGTACAACAATCTGGTGGTGGACTTCAGGAGCCTGCCGATAATGTCCCAGTTCGCTAAGGTCATATTCGATGCGACCCACAGCGTTCAGCTACCCGGAGGTATGGGGAACAGATCGGGAGGTCAGAGGGAGTTCGCCTTCCCACTCGCGAGGGCTGCCGTTGCCGTCGGGTGCGACGGTATCTTTATGGAGACCCATCCGAACCCCGAAGAGGCCCTGTCCGACGGCCCCAACCAGATACCGCTCAAAGACCTAGAGTTCATAGTGGAGGCCCTGCTCGAGATAAGGGAGGTTGCGGGAAAGTACAGGGATGTGCTTGTTAGGTAAAAGGCCCTATATTCTAAGTTTAGTATGAGTATCTCTCTTCCCTTCAACTTCGTCGATGTGGTCGATCCTATCGAGGTAAGCAAGGAGGGGTGGGAGAGGCTCCTCTCGAGCCCGAGGGAGTTCAAGATATACCTGGACAAGTACCTCTGGCTCTCGGGAAGGACAAGGAAGGAGAGGGTTATCCTGTCCGGGATAAGGCTCATGCCCTTCGGCCTTGGCAGGGAACCTATACTGATCTCCCTCTGGAGGAGTGAGTACATAGGCTTCTACGAGGTGGAGGATCTGCTTAGGAAGGAAGGGCCCAGGGCCCTCCTTAAAGTAGTGGAGGATCTGCCCGAGAGGGTCGAGTTCGGGCAGAGAGAGTTCAGATACATACTCGTTCCGGCGGCCGAGGAGTTTACACGTCTAACGTCCTGGGTCTTCAAGCTGGGAAGGAAGGCCCCCGAGGTCTTCGGCTGGCCCGAGATACCCCACCCGCCTCCCCAGCAGGTGGAGAGGATAATCAAGAAGATGGAGCTCGAAGGCATAAGGCAGCCTGAGAAGTACAAACCCCACCCCACCTACAGACCGACCAAGCTCTCCTTCTTCCTGAAGCTCTTCATAGTGGTGTGGAGGAACGCCCTACTCAAGTCTTATGGTCTGAGCATAAGGAGGGAAGGAGAGAGGATAGTTCACCTGGCTAGTCCGAGCGAGGCGGAAGACCTTCCACTGCCTCAACCAGTGAAGAACATAGAGGGTATAGAGTTTGTGAGCGTTGGAAGTGGAGGGGTTGATAGAACTTTGGAGGAGGAGTGTGTCGATCTCCTCTTTAACATGGGAGTTTGGTGATTATATTACCTCTGTAAGGAGGGTTTTGCTATGGAGGAAAAGCCCAAGATAGAGCCAACGGTTCCAGTAGAGCCCATCGATCCGGACGTTCATCCCGACTGGGAGCCCAGAAGACTCTGCCCGGATCAGAAGATCGATCACACCGTCCCCGACGAGCCTACAGAGCCCTGATGCTTTAAAATATTGGGCATGTACTCCCTCAGAATGGCAGAGTCGGTGACCGAGGGTCACCCCGACAAGATAGCGGATCAGATTGCGGACGCCCTTCTCGACGAGCTCATCAGGAAGGACCCTTACAGCAAGGTCTCCCTCGAGATAATGGTCACAACAGGTCTGGTTATGGTGGGAGGGGAGCTCTCCACCGAGAGCTTCGTGGACATACCCAAGGTGGTGAGGGGTGTGGTCAAGGAGATAGGCTACACCAAACCCGAGCTAGGCTTCGACGCGGACACATGCGCGGTGATAACCTCGATAGACGAGCAGAGTCCGGAGATAGCGCTCGGCGTATCCAGGGAGGGTGCCGGGGACACGGCGATAGTGGTCGGATACGCCGTTAAGGAGGCCCCGAACCTGATGCCCTGGCCGATAACGATAGCCCATAGGATAACCAGAAGGATATCTGATCTGAGGAAGACGGGAAGGTTTCCCTTCCTTAGGCCCGATGGAAAGGTTCTCGTAAGCATGGTTTACGAAGACGGAAAACCCCAGTACGTTAAGGATATAGTGGCTTACGTCCATCACGACCCCGACATATCCCTTCAGAACCTAAGGGAGATCGTGGTAGAGGAGGTTATAAGGAAGGAGGTTCCGGCGGAGCTCCTGTCGGAAAGAACCGTCGTGAAGGTAAACCCGACGGGGAGGTTCGTGATAGGAGGGCCTGTGGCGGACACCGGTCTTACGGGGAGGAAGATAGTCTCGGACGCTTACGGGGACATAGGCTTCTCCGGTGGGAGCGCCTTCTCGGGTAAGGACCCTACGAAAACGGACAGGTCCGGGTCCTACATGGCCAGGATGATAGCTAAGCACGTAGTTGCGGCGGATCTTGCCGAGAAGTGCGTTGTTCAGATAGGGTATGCCTTCGGGCTCACCGAACCCATAGCCTTCGACATAGAGACCTTCGGGACCGAAAAGATAGACAAGGAGAAGATAGAGGAGGCGGTTCAGAAGGTATTTCCCCTGAAACCATGCGACATAATAGATTTCCTCGATCTAAGGAAGCCGATATACAGGGATACCGCCTGCTACGGACACTTCGGCAGGGATAGGTTCCCTTGGGAGAGGCTTGATTACCTAGAAAAGCTCAAGGAAGTCCTTTAGGGTGAACATCTGAAAATCCTTGGGGGTCGTGTAAATCCTAACGTCCTTATCGTCCAAAAGAACAACGACCTTTGTGTAACCCTCTTCGAAGGCGTAGTCGAGGGAGTGTTCCAAGTTCCTTCTGACTATATCTCTGCCGACCTTGTACCCTTTCCTCCTCAGGTACGAAGCTATCTTGAAGCCGAACTCCTTTTCTTCAGAAAGATCGACAACGAAGAAGTCTTTTTTCTCCTTATCCGAGTCAATGACCTCCAAGAGCTTGTCCACGTAAACCGTCCCGCCTGTGGCGGGAAAGTCGCCTCCGTAGAGCTTGGAAAGTTCGTCGTACCTACCACCACCGGCAACCGGTGCTCCCAGTTCAGGAACGAACATCTCGAAAACAACTCCCGTGTAGTAGGGAAACTCTCTCACCTCTGAGAGGTCGTAGATGAAGTTTATCCCCTCAGCGGAGAGGTGCCTTCCGATCTCTGTCAGCTCCTCCCTTTCCCTCTCAAGGCCAAGGTCTCTAAGAAGGTCGAGGACCTCATCTCCTCCCTGGGCAAGCGGCAGCTCGGACTCGGGACCACCGCCGAAGGCGGTCCTCAAGAAGCTCAGGTTCTTCTCCATGAAGGCTCTCTTAACCTGTTCTCTCTTTTCCTCCTCTATCCTGGAAAGGATGCTCCTCACTATGCCAACGTGCCCCACCGTAACGGTTATCTCCTTTAACCCAAGGCCTTTAAGGAACTCGTGCACTGCGGATATAACCTCCGCATCCCCCTCTATCTCCTTCACTCCTATAAGTTCTACTCCCGCTTGAAACTTTTCGTAGGTGCTGCCTTCCGAGGAGAACAGGGTCCCGAAGTAGTAAACCCT
>WFPN01000290.1 GCA_015487535.1 Aquificaceae bacterium | reverse complement strand
GTAAGCCCATAATGGACACTTTCGCAGAGGTCAAGAGGTTTCCCTTCGTTACATACAGAGAGGTCTGGACTGGAACTCCAGCCCAGGTTGGGGAGGCGGCCGTTCCCAACGTGGTTATAACTTACGGGGTCAAGGAGAAAAAGAGTGTTGTTGCCTCGGCCTCCCAGATAGCTTACTTCCTCGGCCAGTGGACGGACGACCTCGGTATAAACCCGAGGATGGTCAGGAAGGGCTACTTTCCTTCCCTGATAATGCCACTCCCGAAGGCCCTTAAGACGGAGAAGAACCTCATTCTCCTGGGAACCAACAACCGGATAGTTAGGGAGCTCAGTCTGAAGTTCAGGGGCCCTACCCTGAAGGTTGTCGAGTGGAAGGGCAGGAAGGTCCTCGTGGTCGGGGGAAGAAACACCAAAGAGGTCCTCAAGGCGGCCAGATTCCTGGCCAACAAGGTGGTTGCTTTCAAAGCCGGGGCCTACAAGACCTTCTTCAACTTCGTAAAGTTGAGGGGGTTTATAGAATACGGGAACTACGTGGCCGCAATTCATCTCATAAAGGATCCTCAGGGGCTCTCGGCCTGCGGGAAGAACATGTCCATAGCGGCCCCGATGATGGTAAAGTTCCCCCCCGAAGTTAAGAAGGTCGTTAAGAAGAGGAACAGGATAATGTATGTGGAGCTCGTGAAGGCTTTGAAACAAGGGAACAAGGAAAGGGCACGGAAGCTCTGGAAGGAGGCTATGTTCACCTGCTATCAGTGCCACCAGGGGCTCGGGATAAAGAGGCTCAGGAAGTTCATACCCAATCCGGAGATACACTCCAGGCATCAGAGGATAGCTATGAGCTTTGGGCTTGTTAAGAAAACCCAGAAGGGTTTCGACTGCTCCGCCTGTCACAGCGGAAGGACTCAGATAAGGGGATATTGAGACCGGAGAGGATATTCCTCGTAGGCTTCATGTGCAGCGGGAAAACTACCGTTGGGAGGATACTCTCCAAACGTCTCGGCTGGGAGTTCCTGGATGTGGATGAGGAGGTAGAGAGGAAGGAGGGTCTCTCTATTCCAGAGATATTCGAGAAGAAGGGGGAACCTTACTTCAGAGATCTAGAGCTAAGAACCCTGAGGGAGCTCGCGGAGAAAAAAAATGTCGTCATCTCCACCGGAGGGGGGCTGGGGGCAAACCCCGAGGCTATGGAGCTCATGAAAGAAAAGGGGCTCGTCGTCTGGCTCAAGGTCTCCTACGAGGAGTTTATAAGGAGATGCGGAGGGGACGAGAACAGGCCCCTCCTCAGGCTGGGAGAGGAGAAGCTGAAGGAGCTTTTGAAGGAGCGCGAGAATGTGTACTCGAAGGCTCACATCAAAGTGGAGGGGAAGAGCCCCGAGGAGGCGGCCCAACTTATTCTGAACTATATCTCTCAGTCCGCCTGAAGGTCCCTCTTTATCTCCTCGGGGGTTGGGCAGGCCTCTGGAGGCATGCCCTTCAGCTTGGAGGCATAGTACATCAGCGGAATGAGGACGAGTGTGAGCATCGTGGATCCGATCGTTCCGAATATCAGGGATATGGCGAGGCCGTTGAAGATGGGATCGAATAGGATCACAAAGGCACCTATTACAACCGCGACGGCGGTCAGGAGTATAGGTCTCGTCCTTACGACTCCGGCCTCCACCACCGCAAGATGAACGGGCAGGCCCTCTTTAAGTCTCTCCTCCGCGAAGTCCACGAGGAGTATAGAGTTCCTCACGATTATCCCGGCGAGTGCTATAAAGCCTATCATGGAGGTGGCGGTGAAGAAGACACCGCCCATCAGCTTGTCCATAATCCAATGGCCTGGGATTATACCCACCAGGGTCAAGGGTATGGGAGCCATTATTATCCCCGGAACTTTAAAGCTCTTGAACCATCCTAGGATAAGGACATACATCACGAACAGGGCCACACCGAAGGCAAGGCCCAGATCCCTGAACACCTCTAGGGTTATGTGCATCTCCCCGTCCCACTTCACATACACCTTGTCCTCTATAAGCGGTAGGGACATCCAGAGCTCACCTACCTTTCCATAAGGGTTGTCCACACCTAGAACCTTATCCCTCACGTCCAGTATCCCGTAAAAGGGAGCCTCCTCCCTTCCGGCCACGTCGCCTATAACGTAGATGACTCTCCTCAGGTTCTTGTGGTATATGGTCTTGGGTATGGTCTTTTCCTCGACCTCAACGAGCTCCGAG
This sequence comes from Aquificaceae bacterium, assembly GCA_015487535.1. Taxonomy (GTDB): domain Bacteria; phylum Aquificota; class Aquificia; order Aquificales; family Aquificaceae; genus Hydrogenivirga. Next base: position 2,937 of record WFPN01000290.1, on the reverse strand, counting down.
AGGGGAACCGCCCTGTCTTGGGAGTTGATCAGCTTGAAGTTCTTCAGTATTTCCGGGACCCTGTACTCTTCGGCGAGTCTGAGCTTTATGGGGACGTGCTCGGTGTCCGTGTTCTGGAGGACCCCAACCTGCATACCCCCTATCAGGGCCCTCATTGTATAGACAATCTCCTCCTTGGAAAAGCCGGATAGCTTAGCCTTGTCCTCCTTCACCACGAAGTTCAGCATAGGGGCCGGGGCTTCCAGGTATATACCTTCGTCCGTTATGCTCTTGGACTCCTTGAATATGTCGAGTATCTTGTGAGCGACCTTCTCCTGAACATCCCTGCTGGGGGCATAGACCTCGGCCACTATTGGCGAGAGGACCGGAGGACCTGGCGGAACCTCGACGACCGCCACGTACTTCGCTCCGTACTTCTTGGCTATCTCGTGGACCTTCGGTCTTATCATCTTCGCGAACTGGTGGGATTGTTCCTTCCTCTCGTGCTTCCCTATGAGGTTGATCTGGATCTCGGCCAGATTTGAGGCCTGCCTCAGGTAGTAGTGTCTCACCAGGCCGTTGAAGTTGAAGGGTGCCGCCGTGCCCACGTATATTTGGTAGTCGGTAACTATGTTCTGCTTGGCTATGTAGTTTCCTATCTCCCTAGCTACCCGCAGGGTCTCTTCGAGGGTTGTTCCCTCGGGCATGTCCAGGACTATCTCGAGCTCGGATTTGTTGTCGTAGGGGAGCATCTTTACAACGACTGTCTTGGTGTAGAAGAGGAAGAGAGCACCTCCCATCAAGGTAAGCACCAGCCCGTAGAAGGCGTAACGCTTGACTTTGCTCATCAGGAGCGGAGCCATTATCCGGCAGTATAGCCTCCAGAAGAAGGTCTTCTTTATATCTATCTCCTCGTGCTCTCTCTCCTTCTCAAGGAACTTGTAAGCAGCCCAGGGGGTTATTATGAAGGCCACCAGAAGGGAGAAGAACATCGCCACCGAGGCGTTTATCGGTATGGGCCTCATGTAGGGACCCATCAATCCGGTTACGAAGGCCATAGGCATGAGGGCCGCTATAACGGTGAAGGTGGCAAGGATGGTCGGGTTTCCAACCTCGTCCGTTGCCCTGACTATCGCGTCCCTGGGAGGGAGCTTCTGCATCTCGAACCATCTGTGGATATTCTCCACCACCACTATCGCGTCGTCCACCAGGATACCTATGGCGAATATGAGGGCGAAGAGGGTCACCCTGTTGAGGGTGAAACCGTACATCTCACTGAGGAACAGGGCTATCGAGAGGGTTACGGGAACGGCTATGCCAACGACCACAGCCTCCCTCACACCAAGGGCGACCGCTATTAGGAGGATCACTGAGCCCGTGGCTATAAGGAGGTGTTCAAGGAGCTCGTTTGCCTTCTCCTTGGCTGTCTCCCCGTAGTTCCTCGTTACCGTTATGTTCACGTCCTTGGGTATGACGTGCCCCTTGGCGTACTCGACGAGCTTGAGAACCTCCTCCGCCACATCGACCGCGTTCGTCCCCTTCCTCTTGGAAACTGCCAATGTTACCGCCGGAAGAAGTTCTCCCGGCTCCTTCTTTATGCCTTTAGCCTCCGCTGAGGGGCCGAAGCCCATCAAAACGTAGTCCTTTATCTCCGCAGGGCCGTCCACAACCTTCGCAACGTCCCTCAGATAGACAACCCTGCCGTTCTGAACTCTGACCACGAGGTTCTCCACGTCCTCCTTCGACTTGAAGAAGTTTCCTACCTTTATCAGGTACTCGGTGTTTCCCTTGTTCACCTTCCCGCTCACCGCCTGGGCGTTGGCGGCCTTGAGGAGCTTGGCTATGTAAAGGGGCGAGATCCTGTAGGCCTCCAGCTTCTGAGGGTCAAGAACTATCCTTATCTCCCTCGGGGTCCCGCCCACTATAAAGACGTCCGCCACGTTCTCTATCTTCTTTATCTCGTTCTGGAGCGTTGCCGCCAGCTTCCTGAGAGAGTACCAGTCGTAGTTCTCACCCCAGAGGGTAAGGGTAAGTATGGGAACGTCATCTATGGACATGGGCTTTATGAGGGGCGGCAGGACCACACCGGGAGGGGCAAGGTCTAGGGCTGACATCATCTTGGAGTTGAGATCCACCAGGGCCTTAACCGGATCCGTCCCCACGTAAAAGCGGGCGGTCACTATAGCCATATCGTTCATGGAGGCCGAGTATATGTACTCGATGTCCTTTAGCTCCCAGAGCTTCTTCTCGAGGGGAATTACGACCCTGCTCTCAACCTCCTCGGGGGTAGCCCCAGGGTAGGAGATGTATATGTCTATCATGGGGACGATTATCTGGGGCTCTTCCTCCTTCGGCGTAGTTACAACGGCGAAGAGACCTAGGGCGAGTGAGACGAGGATAAGTATCGGGGTTAGCTTCGAGTCTATGAAGTAGTGGGCGAGCCTTCCTGCCAGTCCGTACATACCTCAACCTCCGACCTTGCAGCCTTCACAGGCCTTCTCCAGTCCTTGGACAACTATCCTCTCTCCCTCGGAGAGTCCGGAGAGCACCTCAACCTTGTCCCCTATCCTCCTTCCCAGCCTTACGAACCTGAGCTCGAGGGTATTGTCGGGCTTGGCTACCCATACTCCTGTGAAGTCCCACCTCTTATAGACTGCGCTTCTGGGGATCAGGATCGTCTTCTTAGTGGGTTCATCTACGAAGACCCTGGCGAACAGCCCGCCCCTCACTCCTTTTCCTATGACCTCGGCCTTGATCCTGAAGGTTCTGCTCGAAGGATCTATGGAAGGCTCTATCTCCACCACTCTAGCTGAGAAGCTCTTTCCGAGCGAGGGAACGTAGGTCTCGAGCCTATCACCCACCTTTACCCGTCCGAGGAACTTCTCGGGGAGGCTTACCTGGACCCTGTAGGGAGGCTTTTCCATCACGAGAAGCGGATATCCCGGCCTGGCTATGTCC
>WFPN01000289.1 GCA_015487535.1 Aquificaceae bacterium | reverse complement strand
TTCAGCTTCAAGGAGGACATGGACAAGGTTAACGAGAGCTACCTGAAGATCCTCTGCCAGCACATAGTCGGAACGATAAAGCTGAGCCATCTGGCCTCTACGGACCCCCTCACCGGAATACCGAACAGGCGCATGCTCGAGATAGATATGAAGAACTACGGTAGGCTTGCAAAGAGGTACAACAAGCTTCTAAGCCTGGTCATGCTGGACATAGACAACTTCAAGAGTGTAAACGACACCTACGGCCACGCCGCTGGGGACGAGGTTCTGAAGAAGATAGCCGGCCTAATAAAGGAGAGCATAAGGGAGACGGACAGGGTTTACAGATACGGAGGTGAGGAGTTCGCCATACTCTGTCCTGAGACGGACAAGGAGGGCGCCTACGAGCTCTCAGAGAGGATCAGGGAGAGGATAAAGAACACGAAGATAGAGGTGGATAAGGACAAGTACGTCTATATCACCGTCAGCCTCGGTGTTGCGAACTTCCCAGAGGACGCCTCCGATCCCGAAGAGCTCCTGACAGTTGCCGATATAAGCCTGTACAGGGCTAAGAGCGAGGGGAAGGACAAGACCGTTATCCTGCTTGGCAGCAGCGACAGGGACAGATACCTGGAAAGGTTCAGGAGCGAGAGGGAGCTCGATGAGCTCATACGTTCTGGATCTTACACCTACCACCTCCAACCCATATACGAGATACAGAAGGACTACGTATTCGGCTACGAGCTCCTGTTCAGGGTTATAAAGGGGGGAGAGGAGATACCTATGGGCAACTTCCTAGACAGCGTTCAGGACATAAGCCTTCTAGAGAGGATAGACCTTATAACCCTAAGGAGCGTGGTCGAACTCCTGAAACAGGACGAGCTTTACAGGTACACCTTCTTCATAAACGTATCTCCACGAAGTTTGGAGAGGGGAAAACTCTTTTCAGAGCTCTCCAAGCTCCCGAGCTACTTCAGATCACGCATATACCTTGAGATCACGGAGAGGGAGACCTTCCTCAACGCGGAGAACGCACTCAGGTACATGGAGGAACTTAAGAACCTGGGCTACAAGGTCGTTATGGACGATTTCGGGAGCGGGTTCTCCACCCTATCCTCGATGAGAAGCTTCATAAAGTTCCTCGATCTCCTGAAGGTGGACGGTTCCTTCATAAGGAATCTGAGCAAGGATCCCTACAACAGAGCGATACTCGAAAGCATAAAGGCCATGGCGGACAGGTTCTCCATCGATCTGGTTGCCGAGTACATAGAGACCTACGAAGACCTGGAAACTGTAAGGAAGATGGGGATAAGGTTCGGCCAGGGCTTTTACTTCGGGAAGGCAGATATAAAGGCTATAGCCTGAAGTCCTCCCCCAGGTATGTCTTTCTGACCTCTCTGAGCTCCACAACGTTCACCGGCTCGCCCTGAGCGATGATCCTTCCCTCGGAGATTATGTAAACCCTATCCACTATGCTTATAGTTTCTCTAACGTTGTGATCGGTTATAAGTATCCCTATATCCTGATGCTTAAGCTCCTTTACCATCTTCCTTATATCGCTCACTATTATGGGATCGAGGCCTGCAAAGGGCTCATCGAGAAATAGATAACGTGGCTTTGTTATCAGGCTACGGGCGATCTCAAGCCTCCTCTTCTGGCCACCGGACAGTGTGAAGGCCTTCTGGTTCCTGAGGGTTAGGAGCCCAAAGTCCTCCAAAAGAGCCTCCGCCTTGGCTATTGCCTCCTCCCTGCTGCTGGTGAAGAACTCCAGGAAGATCAGCAGGTTCTCCATTACGGTCAGGTCCTCGAAGAGGGTGTGTTCCTGGGGAAGAAAGGCTATCCCCTTCTTCGCCCTTTCGTGTGGTGGCAGGTGTGTTATATCCTCCCCATCGAGCTCTATCCTGCCGCTGTCCACCTTTACAAAACCCACCAGGGAGTTGAAGAGGGTGGTCTTCCCGGCCCCGTTGGGACCTAGGAGGCCTACTATCTCCCCCCTCTGAAGGCTTAGGCTGACGTCCTTTATAACTTCCCTTCCCTTAAAACTCTTCCGAATGTTCCTCGCTACGAGCATTAGGTTTCTATCTCCTCCCTGACGTCCTCGTAGCTCTTGTACTCCTCGCTCTGGAGAACATCGGTTATAAAGAGGTCTATCTCCTCCTTGTCCAGGATGGCGCCGGCTATAAGCTTGCCGGTGTATCTGTTATTCTTTATCTCCCAGAACATGTAGAACTCAGGGTACTTTTCCTTTATCTTTCTGTAGGCGAAACCGTATTTGCTGTCCTTGAGGGGGTTTTGCTCGAGAAAGAAGTGATCCTCGCTCAGCGTGATCTTGTGTAGCACTACACCCTTCTTGGTTTTAACCACCTCCAGCTTCAGCTTCCAGTCTTTGAGAGTTTCCATGTTTACCTCCTTCGGACGTTTCAACCTTTATTATATTCCCATGGATCTTAAAAACCCCGTGTTCATACACGGATGGGCCTT
>WFPN01000288.1 GCA_015487535.1 Aquificaceae bacterium | reverse complement strand
GGTAAGCAGTTCGACAAGATAAACGCTGTGGAGCTCGCCCAGGTTGCCGGATGCGTTTACGTGGCTAGGATTTCCCCCACCAATCCCAAGAGGATAGCCAAGGTAATAAGGAGAGCTATACTCGCCGCAAGGAAGTTCGGACCTACCTTCATACACGCTTACACCTCCTGCAACATCGAGTACTCCATACCCACGAGGGAAGTTCTCGCCGACGCCAGAGCTAGGGAGAAGAAGGACTTCAAGTTCTACGAGTGGATGACCGACGAGGTCAAGGAGTACCTCGAAGAGATAGAGAGGAAGGAGAAGGAGAAGGCCAAGCAGGAGGTGAAGTCATGAAGAGATACAACATAAGGATAGCTGGTGTCGGTGGGCAGGGGGTCGTCACCTCCGCCCACATACTAGGTAACGCCATGTCCGCGGCTGGAAAGTACGCCTCTCTGGTTCCCTTCTTCGGTTCGGAAAAGAGGATGGCTCCCGTCGAGGCTTACGTGAGAGCCTCTGATCAGCCCATATACGAGGTGGGAGAGGTCGTTTACCCGAACGTGATAATGATCTACCACCCTCAGGTTATAACCCACGGTAAATCCTACACTATGCCCTTCTACACGGGCCTCAAGCCCAACGGTATGATACTGATAAACTCGGACGCCGACATAATACCTGAAGAGGACAAGAAGGTTCTCGAAGAATTGAACGCGAGGATATACATGATACCGGCAACCCAGATAGCCAGGGACATAGCGGGAACTGAGCTCGCCACCAACATGGCTATGGTCGGCCTTTTCTTCGGTATAACCAAGCTGGTGAACCTCGAACACATAGAGAAGGCCCTTGTGGAGAGGTTCTTGGGAGGCAGCTTTGTGGCCTCCGGTGGAACCACAGCCCTGGACTCTGCGATAGAGAAGAAGTTTAAGAAGAAGCAAGAGCTTCTGGCAAAGAATATGGAGGTCATAAAGTACACGATAAAGCTGGCAGAAGAGAACGGATGGGTGGAGGAGGAAGAGGAGAAAGTAGCTACCTGAGGAGGTTGTAGATGTATTTTGTAGCGGAGGTAAACGAGAAGGAGTGCGCCAAGTACAACTGCAAACAGTGCGTCTTGTTCTGTCCAGAGCCGAACTGTCTAAACTACAAGGAGAGTGATCACACCGCCTGGGTCTGGTCTGATAGGTGCAAGGGCTGCGAGATCTGTGTTTACGTTTGCTCCGATCTGCTCAAGAGACACTGCATCGAGATGGTAATGGTTAAGACAGGGGACTAATACCCACCCGCCGCCAGGCGGGTCCTTTTCCTTTACAAAACAATGTGCTTTGGTCTAACATATTAACCAGATTTCACCGGAGGTACAGTATGGAAAAGGAACTCAAGGACAAACTCGAGAAGCTGGCCGAGGAACTGAAGGATGTGATGGTAAACCCGGACATAGACATCGAGATATGCTTCAAAGATGTCGAGGTCGGAGACAGCTGCGATCTAAATAAAAAATTTCCCTACGTTAAGGTAAGGTACATAACTGAGGAGCACGACGTTCACGAGAAGGATATAGAGATAGCGGAGGATAACTGGAATAAAAGCGTTGAGGAACTTAAAGAGTATATAACCTTCATGATCGAACAGTTCATGGAAGAGATAGATAGCGTAGAGTACGGCGGGGAGTAAACACAAACCTAAAAGAAGCAAGAGCGAGTCCCAGGAAAACGGGAAGGTCCTAAGATGGAGCAGTTTATCTTTACGGTCCCCCTTCTCAGCTTCGTATCCGCCCTGCTCGTGGCTCTTATAAGAGACGATAAAGTATTCCCAAAACTGAGCACGTACATAACCTTTTTGGCTTTTCTGGTGAGTCTAGCCGCCCTCGTGATGGGCGACAGGACATCTGTACTGAGCGGCCTCCTTGAGCTGTACGGGGACAACCTGGGATTGCTGCTTTCTACTTACATACTGCTGGTGAGTTTGGTAGTTCACAAGTTCTCCGAGAAGTACATGGCAGATGAGGAAGGGTACAGAAGGTTTTACATCCTGCTAGACCTGATGACCGGTGTTCTCGTGCTGCTCGTTCTGTCGGCAAACCTCCTAACGCTACTGGTCGCCTGGCATCTCATGGGGCTGCTGCTTTACCTGCTCCTCAACCAGAATCACAGAAGGCCCCAGGCCCTCAGATATGCAAACCTTACCTTCTTCACGCACAGGCTCGCGGACGTGCCGCTGTTTGTGGCTGTAGTCCTGTTATACAGGGAGTTTGGGACCTTGAGTCTGCCCGAGATAAGCGAGAAGGTGCTTCACACTGACTCTGGGATACTTCCCGTAGTCACGCTCCTTATAACCCTGAGCGCTATGCTCAAGTCCGCCCAGTTCCTCTTCCACCACTGGATAGTTTACTCTATGGAAGGGCCCACTCCGGTGTCGGCCCTGATGCACGCTGGCATAGTGAACGCTGGGGCCTTTCTCGTAAACAGGTTCGCCCCCCTTTATGTTCACGACAAGCTGGGCCTAACCCTGGCTTTCATAGCTGGGTCGGTGACCGCGATAGTGGGCTCGGTTCTGATGCTCCTTCAGACGGACATAAAGAAGTCCCTCGGGTACTCCACCGTAGGCCAGATGGGATACATGGTGATGGAGCTGGGTGTTGGTGCCCTCGCCCTGGCGGTTTACCACATGATGGCACACGGTATATTCAAGGCAACCCTCTTCCTATACTCCGGAAGTGTGATCCACTCCGCCAGGCACGATCCAAATATACCGGAGGACGAAGTTTACAGGACGCTGACGAGAAAGGAAGAGGTGGTAAAGAAGGTCCCCTGGTTTCTGTACGGGATAATAACGGTGGCGGTTCCCCTTCTGATAGTCTTCTTCACCCACTACATCTTCGAGGAGAAGATCTTAGAATACAAGACCTCTTTGATAATTCTATTCTTCGGATGGGTTACTGCGGCACAGGTCCTCGTGAGCGTGTTCAGGCTTGGCAGGGAGAAACCGATCCTGACAGCCTTCCTCGCCATACTCTCCTTACTGGTTGTGATGACCGGATACGTCCTGATAGGACACAGCCTCCAGAGCTTCCTCTACGATGAGGCCCTGGTTGAAAGGATATACGAGGTGGCCTTCACCTCTTGGTGGGTGTTCCTCGCAGAGGTCCTCTTTATGGGAGCGGTTGTGCTTATAGGATGGATCTTTATATACTACGCGAGCAGGGAGAAGTTCCTCCCGGTTTACCTAAACCTCTACACCCACTTCTCGAGGGAGCTTTACATACACGATGTGTACGATCTCGTTAAGGGTTGGATCCTTAGATTCATATCCTGGATATCTAGAAAGACCGCAATACCTGCAGGAGCTCTGGTCTTCGGAGGATTTGCCCTGGGAGATTTTGAATCCAAAACCCTACTGCTACCGATTCTGGCCTTGCTTCTTCCGCTCTTTCCTCTGAGCCTGGTAACCTCGAAGCTGGTTGATAGGTTGGGTAGTGTAGCTATAGCTCTGTTTCCTATCGTAGGTATTTTCCTTCTCCGCTCCTACGAGCCTAGTACCTGGGTCCGGGACCTTGCACTTTTCACGCTCCTCTTTCACTCCCTGCGCATCCTCTCGGTGAGGAACATACGTGCGGGGGCATCCGAGCTCTACTCAGCGCTCCTTGGACTCACCTACCTTTCCGAAAAGGCTGTCCTTCTGGCAGTTCTTCCCCTCGCACTCATGCTACTGTCCAATTATCTGAGGAAGACCATACTTACCGATGAGATCTACTACACGAAGGGGCTTATGATAAAAACACCAATGCTATCGACCGTTCTCGTGCTCATTCTAGTTCTCTCCTATACCCTGCCTCTGTTTCTTTACGAGCTTCCCAATAGCCCGTTGGATCTGGTTCTCTTCACCCTCGGGTGGTTCTCCCTGGGTCTTTCCACGCTAACCAACCTCGGCAGGGTCCTGTGGGGTGAGCCCAGAAAGGATACGGTTTACAGAGACCTATGGAGGAG
>WFPN01000287.1 GCA_015487535.1 Aquificaceae bacterium | reverse complement strand
TCCCTATCCTTTGCCACGTAGGAGGACACCGCGTTCGCCACCGTCTTGTGAAAGTTTACGAGCTCCATGTACTCGCCGAGGCTCTCCTTACAGAACCTGTCCTCCTCAGCCTTTATCAGCTTTCTGTACGCGTTCCACTGATGGATCCCTCCCGCCAGGACTGCTAGGGCGAAGGAAGCTGTGGTAAGAAGGAAGAGCTTCTTCCTTAGGGTCATCTGATTACTAATTTCGGATCATTGAGGTCTCATGTGAGGGAAGAGGATAACGTCCCTTATTGTGTCGGTGTCTGTGAGGAGCATGACCAGCCTGTCTATGCCTATCCCTTCCCCGGCCGTCGGGGGCATACCGTACTCGAGGGCCCTTATGAAGTCCTCGTCCATCTCCATCGCCTCCTCATCTCCCATCTCCTTCTCCTTGAGTTGTTGTAAAAACCTCTCCTTCTGATCGGCTGGATCGTTAAGCTCGGTGTAGGCGTTGGCTATCTCGTAGGTAGCAACTATCAGCTCGAACCTATCCACGAGATCGGGGTCCTCCCTGTGGGTCTTCGCAAGGGGTGAGAGGAGCTTGGGGAAGTCTATCACGAAGGTGGGCTGAACTAGATCCTCCTCGGCAACCCTCTCGAAGACCTTATCGAGGAGTTTGGCGTGGGTAAGCTTATCGTAGTTTGGTATCTCCAGTTCCTTTGCAAGGGCCTTTAAGCCCTCCAGATCTCTGAGGAAAAACTCCTTGTCCTTGCCCGTTTTTTCTTTAAGTAGGTCGAAGTACCTCACCCTCCTGAAGGGAGGGGTAAAGTCTATCTCCTTACCTTCGTAGCTGATCTTTAATTTACCTATAACCTTCTCCAGCAGGTACGTTAGGAGCTCCTCGGTGAAGTTCATCAGATCTCTGTAGTCCCAGTAGGCTGCGTAGAACTCCACCATGGTGAACTCCGGGTTGTGGGTTCTATCCACACCCTCGTTCCTGAAGTTCCTTCCGAGTTCGTAAACCCTCGGGAACCCACCCACTATCAGTCTCTTCAGGTACAGCTCGGGAGCTATCCTCAGGTATAGGTTCATCTCTAAGTAGTTGTGGTAGGTCACGAAGGGCTTTGCGTTAGCGCCGCTCGCAACCGGCTGGAGGATAGGGGTTTCCACCTCCACAAAGCCCTTCTCGTCCAAGAATCTCCTTAGCTCGCTTATCAGCCTGCTCCTGAGAAGGAAGGTTCTCCTAGAGTCGGGGTTTGCTATAAGATCCAGGTACCTCTGTCTGTAACGGATCTCAACATCTTTAAGGCCGTGCCACTTCTCCGGAAGCGGATGGAGACACTTGGCCAAGAGCTGGAAGGACTGCACCTCTACGGTCAGCTCTCCCGTCTGCGTCCTGAAGAGTTTACCTTTGACCCCGATTATGTCCCCAAGATCGAAGATATCATTAAAGAGCCTGAACTCCTCCTCACCAACTACGTCCTTCTTTACATATATCTGTATCCTGCCGGTCAGGTCCTGTATGTGGCCGAAGATGGCCTTACCCATAGATCTTAGGGAAACGAGCCTTCCTGCTAGGGAAACCTCTTCGTTCTGTGGGTCCGAGTCGAACCTGGACTTGATCTCTCTTATGCTCTCCACATCTCCCTCGGAGAGTTTTGCATCCACCAGGCTCAGCTTCCCCTCCACCCTGGAGAGGACCCCCTCGAAGGTATAGACCTCACCCGGCTTTAGCCCCTCCTCCTTTGTAAATACGAGTATCTCCACGTTCTCTTCGTCGGAGAGCCTGACCATGAAGCCCTCTTCCGTTCTAGAGACCCTCTTGGCCTTTCCTCTGACTCTCACTCTTAGCCCTTCGGGAACCTCCCTCTCGAACCTTCTCCTTACGTTACCTATGAAGTCGGATATCTCGAACCTGTAAGGGTAGGGGTTTATGCCTCTCCTTCTGAGCTCCTCGATCTTCTTTAATCTGCTGTCTTCCATGGGATAAAGAATTATAAAGCTTCTTCGTCAACTATGCTGAGGGCGGTCTTTACGAACCTTTCGGCCCTCTCCAGAGAATCTATTTCCTGTACAAGATGGTTTACAAGCTC
>WFPN01000286.1 GCA_015487535.1 Aquificaceae bacterium | reverse complement strand
TTATGTTCTTGGTTATGTATGTGGAAACGTCCACCTCGTGAGGTAGGACCTCTGAATAATCGGGAACAAGCAGAACGTCGTCGAAGGTTAGACCTTCCTTCAGTAGCTTCTCAACCTCTACCATACATATATTATACAGAGCCTACAGCTCCTTTACATACCATCTACCCTTCCTCCACAGAAGGAGAGCCCTACCCTTCCTCTCTTTTCCATCGGCATACTCGATCAGGTAATCCACGTAGGCTCTGCTATCCTGAAAGTCGGTCCCCAGGATCTTTAACTCCCTTGCATCCTTCACCACTACCCTGTCTATCTCTACCACCGTGCGCGTCAGGATGCTGGAGATAGCTGTGTACGCGTAGATAACGGAGACAAAACCGAGCAAGGCCACCGCTATGTAGATAAACTTCCTGTTCTCAGGTGAGACGTACCTTTCCACGATGTAGCAGGAGAGGAGCGTGGTGAAGGGGTTAAGCCCGGTTAGTCTGATTATCAGTGACATGAGTCCCACAATTAGGGCTGCCCCGATCACCTCCTTGGCGCCGCTCCACTCCAGCAAAGGCGTGTACTTTAGGGCGGTCGCTACATCCAGGTTTCCTTCCGAGAGGGATAGTACGTATAGCCGGAGGGTATCCTGGGGTGTTTGGATCTCCCCACTTGCTGAGCAGCCAGTGATAAACAGAACGGGGAGGATGAGTTTAGCGAGCTCCTCCGATCTCGAGTATGAGGTCATAGATAAGTCTCCCGGGGATGTTGAGGGCCTGCTCTATATGCTGGTCTGACAGTTCCTCCAAGGTCCTGAAGTAATGGTATAGCTCGAAGAGCTCTATAAGGCAGCAGTAGAGTTCCCGTTCCATGTCCTCGAGGTCCTGCTTTACCTGGTTCTTCTGCTCACCTTCGCTCAGACTCTCGAGCATCTCCCTGTTCGCCTTTATCTCGTCCACGAGCTCCTTAATGTAGGCCTTCATCTTCCTGTGGTAGTCCTCTATCTTCTCCGGGAGTACCTTGGCTACCCTTTCCTCTTCCTTCTGGGCGAGCTTCTTATAGAGCTCCTTGAGCTCGTCGTGCTCTTTTATCTTCTGGATGCAGGGCCCTACACACTCTATTATCGTCCTCTTATCCTCCATGATTCCCTCCGGTTATAAGATATGCTCAGAGCTCTTCCGAATCCAGAACTATGGTTACAGGCCCCCAGTTCCTTATGTAAACGTCCATCATAGCCCCGAATATGCCGGTCTCAACTTTAAGGCCGGTCTCTTTAAAGATCCCCACAAACCTGTTGTAGAGCTCCTCCGCCCTTTTTGGTTCCTCCGCCAGCTCGAAGCTGGGCCTTCTGCCCTTTCTGACGTTCGCATACAGTGTGAACTGGGAGATTATCAGGACCTCACCCTCTATGTCCAACAGGGAGTGCTGGAACTTGCCCCTCTCGTCCTCGAAGATCCTGAGCTTGGATATCTTATCGACCAGCTTCCTAGCGTCCTCTTCCGTGTCCCCCTTCTTTATCCCCAGAAGGATATTGAGACCCCTCCCTATCTTCCCCACTACCTTTCCGTTTACCTTAACGTGGGACTCCTCTACCCTCTGTACTACCGCCCTCATCTAACGTTCCATATTATCACCCATCCTCTGTCGTCGCCGGATACCAGCTTCCTTCCGTCCGGGGAAAACCTCAGTCTGGTTACTATACCCTTGTGTCCCTTGAGTATAGCTAAAAGCCTCCAGTTCCTCGTGCTCCAGAGCTTAACGTTCCCATCGAATCCACCTGTGGCTATCATGTCTCCCTTTGGTGAGTAATGGACCGTATAAACCGCCCCGTTGTGAGCTCTGAATTTCTTTATAGCCTTCCCTTTTTCTACATCCCACACTATGGCGTATCCATCGTTCCCGACCGACACGAGCTTGGTTCCGTCCGGGGAGAAAGAAACATCGTAAACGTAGTCCTTGTGCCCTTTGAGGACTACGGATCTCCCGTCCGGATACCATATCCTGACGGTGGAGTCCTTGCTCGCGGAGGCGAAGATCTCTCCTTTGGGGGAGAAGGCTACCGCGTATATCCAGCCCGTGTGCCCCTGTAACTTCCTGATAGGTTTCCACTCCGTTGCATCCCAGACCCTTATCTCCCACATATCGTCCCCGGAGGCGAGCCTGTTCCCGAACTTGGAGAAGGCAAGAGCCCTGACGTACTCTTCGTGCCCTCTCAGGGTTTTCACCAGCTTACCGAAGGGTAACCTCCATATCTTTATCAACCTGTCGTCTCCGGACGATGCTATGAAACCTCTCCTGTTGATAGCCACCGAGAGGACCTGTCCCGGATGGCTCCTTATCTCAAGGATCTTCTTTCCTCTGAGGTTCCACACCCTTATGAACCCGTCGTCCCCGCAGGTTACGAAGAACTTACCTGCAAGGTCCACGTCTCTGACAGCCCCTATGTGAGCCTTTATGACCTCTTGGCCAAACGAAAAGCTGATCAGTGCAAGAAAGAGCAGCTTCAGTATCATCATCCCTCAGCCCCCTTCCTTAAATTATCGGACGCTCACATAAATTAGTAAAATATGAAGACCATGAAGGTGAAGGAGAAGATCAAGGTTTCTATAGAGGGAAAGGAGATCGAGGTTGAGAAGGGCACGCCCCTCGGTGAGATATTCAAGATCGCTGGAATAGAGGATGCCCTCGGAGGAAAGATCGGAGACAGGATAATAGACCTCCAGACCCCCGTGATGGAGGGCGGAGAGATAAAGCCCGTGCGAAAGAGCGACCCAGAAAGTCTGGAGATCTTGAGACACTCCCTCGCCCACATAATGGCTCAGGCCCTCAAAGAGCTCTACGGGACGGAGAAGGTCCACCTTGGGGTGGGACCTACCACAGAGGAAGGTTTTTACTACGACGTGGAGGTGGAAGGCCACAGGATAACGGAGGAGGACCTTCCCAAGATAGAGGAGAAGATGAGGGAGATAATAAAAAGGGACTATCCCATCCTGAGGAGGGAACTCGATAGGGAAGAGGCCGTAAAGCTCTTTGAGAAACTCAAGGAAAAGTACAAGATAGAGATAATAAACAGGATACCTCCGGAGGAGGTCATCTCAGTTTACGAACAGGGGGACTTCATAGACCTCTGCAAGGGGCCTCATCTCCCCTCCACCGGAAAGGCAGGAGCCTTCAAGCTCACATCCATCTCAGGGGCCTACTGGATGGGAAGGGCGGACCAGCCTCAGCTCACGAGGATATACGGAATGGCCTTCTGGTCGGACAAGGAGCTAAGGCAGAGGCTCAGGTTCTACGAGGAGGCAAAAAAGAGGGACCACAGGAAACTCGGAAGAGAGCTCGAGTTTTTCCTCATAGACGATAATGTGGGAGCGGGCCTAGTTCTCTGGCTCCCGAGGGGATCCGTTTACAGGAGGGTCCTCGAGGATTACTGGAAGGAAGAGCACATAAAGAGAGGATACGAGTTCGTCTACACGCCCCACGTGGGGAAGTCCAAGCTCTGGGAGATAAGCGGGCACCTTGAGTGCTACAAGCCCAACATGTTCCCCGCCATGGAGATGGAGGGAGAGGAGTATTACGTAAAGCCCATGAACTGTCCCTTCCACATAGCCATCTACAAGAGCAAGGTCAGGAGCTACAAGGAGCTTCCCATAAAACTCGCAGAGCTCGGAACAGTTTACAGATACGAGATGTCGGGCGTACTCCACGGTCTTCTCAGGGTCAGGGGCTTCACCCAGGACGACGCTCACATAATCTGCACTCCAGAGCAGGTCGATGATGTAATAAGGGACACCTTAGACCTGGCTCTCTCCATGCTAAAGGACTTCGGTTTCGAGGACTTCAAGATATACATCTCCACCAAGCCAGAGGACGCGATAGGCTCGGAGGAGCAGTGGGAGGTTTCCGAGAACGCCCTCAAGAAGGCTGTGGAGGATCTCGGATACACCTACGAGATAGACGAGGGTGGAGGAGCCTTCTACGGGCCCAAGATAGACGTGAAGATAAGGGACGCTATAGGCAGGCTCTGGCAGTGTTCCACCA
>WFPN01000285.1 GCA_015487535.1 Aquificaceae bacterium | reverse complement strand
TCGCCTGTATGACCAAGTACATGGGCTACGACAAAAACGACAAGAAGTTCATGAAGAAATTCAAGAAGTGGAGCGGTCCTTACAGGGTTCCTCTCGCTTCCTACGTGGCGTCTCTGAGCAACGGTATGAAGATAGACGTCAAACTCGACGATCCCCAGGAGAAGGAGATGTACAAGCTCGGGGAGAAGCTCTGGTACATGAGGGTCGGAGCTAGGGACTTCTCCTGCGGTATATGCCACACCGTTCTTGCCGGAAAGAGGATAAGGCTCCAGGGTCTTCCCGATCCGGTTAAGCAGAAGGTTTACACACACTGGCCCGCCTACAGGTTCGGTTCGGACAGGATGTGGACTATGGAAGACAGGGTGAGGAGCTGTTTCAAGGCTTACCTGCTCTATACAAAGCAGTGGAGTAAGAAGGACTGGGTGAAGAAACCCCCGCCCTTCTCCGACTGGGTTATAGCTCTCGAGCTCTACATGAAGCACGCGGCCAACGGTGGGGTAGTTGAGGTTCCCGGACTCTTGAGATAAAGGAGGGGCGAAGATGAGGAAATTTGTTCTTGCAGGAGCTTTTGTTGGTTTAGGACTTCTGGTAGCGTGTCAGCCGGCGGCGCAGAAAGCCGAGGCTCCCAAAGCTGAGAAGAAAAAGTTGAGCTCCAAAGAGAAGTTTAAGATAGCTCTAGCTAACCAAGATAAATGGCAGAAGGCCTGTTCTAATCCTACCCAGCTTGTGCCCGAGGGGATAGACGTTGAGACCTTTAAGAAGGAGATGCTCGCCACCGTCAAGTTCCCCGAAGGCGGGGTCGTAGGTAAGAACATAGCGAGGGGCGAAAAGCTCTTCGGAGACCCCAAGAAGGGCGGAAAGAGCAGAAGGGGTAACTGTTATGCCTGCCACTGCGGAGATCCCAAGATACTCGCATGCGGTAACATAGGACCCTCTCTCAGAGGGTACGGAAAGAGGGGAATAGATCCGAAGGATACCTACATCAGGATATACAACTCCTGGGCGGTGAACCCATGTTCGGTTATGCCGAGACTCGGTTACCACGGGGTTCTCAAACCCGAGGAGATCGCCGACATAGTAGCCTACATGCATGACCCCAACTCCCCGCTCAACAAGTGATCTCACTCCAGGGGGCCTTCCGGTCCCCCTGATTTTCAACATTGCTTTCCGTTTTGTGGTATTTCTTTTTTTTATGTTTAGAGGAGGTGACGGCAGATGCAGCTGACACGTAGAGACTTCTTAGAACTGGCCATAGTAACGGGGGCCTACCTGAGCGCCAACCCCGTTTCGGCCCTGGCCAATATGAAGTACGAGGACATAATGAGGTTCAAACCCGTTGGGAACGTTACTCTCGTGTTCACAACGGATATGCACGCACACCTGGACCCACTTTACTTTGCGGAACCCATGAACCTCTTGGCTCCAAAACAGCTCCAGGGCAAGCCCGGTTACATAACGGGTATGGATTTCCTGAAGTACTACAAGATAGCCCCCGGGACCCTGGAGGCTTACTTTACCAGCTGCGTTGATTTCCCCAAGCTCGCCCAGAAGTTCGGTAAGATGGGTGGGGCCGAGTACGTGGCATCGGTGATAAAGCACATAGTAGAGGAAAGGGGAAGGGATAAGTGCCTCATCATGGACGGTGGAGATACGTGGACCACGACCGCCATAGGAACCTTCACCGAAGGTAAGGCGGTCGTAGATTGGATGAACTACGTGGGGTACGACTACTTCGTCGCCCACTGGGACTTCACCTTCGGTAAGGATATATTCCTCCAGAGGATAGAGGACCTTAAGAAGGGCGGTTGTGAGTTCATAACCCACAACGTGGTCGATGAGCTATGGGGAGAGCTCGTCTTCAAGCCCTACGCTATAAGAGAGGTAAACGGCGTCAAGCTAGGGATAATAGGAAGCTCCTTCCCCTATACCCCAATAGCCAACCCCAAACAGTTCGTCGAGGGCTGGAGCTTCGGTATAAGGGAGGATCAGCTCCAGCAGTTCGTAAACGAGCTCAGAGAACAGCACAAGGTGGATGCGGTTATATTCCTGACACACAACGGTCTGCCCCTCGATCTCAAGATAGCTGAGGTTGTTCAGGGTATAGACGTGATAATATCCGGACACACTCACGATGTCACACCCAAGGCGGTCAGGGTAGGGAAGACCCTCATAGTCATAGCCGGTTCCCACGGTAAGTTCGTCGGAAGACTCGACCTGGATATCAGGAACGGAAGGATAAGGGACTACAACTTCAAACTCTACCCGGTGGCCTCCAACCTCATACCTCCCGACAAGGGCGCTAGGAAGGTAGTGGAGAAGTGGAGGAAGCAGGTAGCCAAACAGTACAAGCTCGATGAGGAGATAGGCGTTGCCGAGGTAATGCTCTACAAGAGGGATACCTTCTTCTCCACCTGGGACTGGCTCGTTGGAGAGGCTATAAATGATTACTACGGTGGGGATCTCGACGTTGTTCACTCCCCAGGCTACAGATGGGGAACGACCGTCCTTCCCGGCCAGAAGATAACGGTAAACCATGTTTACGACTACACCGCCATAACCTACCCCAACGTTTACGTCCTCAAGAGGAAGGGCAAAGACCTTCTCAACATATGGGAGGACGTTGCCGACAACGTCTTCAACCCCGACCCCTTCTACCAGCAGGGTGGAGACATGACGAGGATATGGAACGTGGAGTACGAGATAGAGATAAACGGCCCTCAGTACAACAGGATAAGGAGAGTCTGGATAGGAGGAAAACCTCTCAAGGAGAACAAGGAGTACCTCGTAGCCGTTTACGGAGGACCTCCACCACCTCCCGACGCGATAGAACCCGACTACAAGCCCGTACCGGTCTATGACATACTCATCGATTACATAAGGAAGAAGAGGAACATCAAGGTCAGGACGGAGCCTAACGTCAAAGTCCTCGACGCTCCCTACAAGACCTACGACCAGTGCTATAAGGCATGAGAGCGATAATCTTTTTGGCGGGCGGCCTTCTGGTCGTCTTCGCCTTTATCTTCTATGTAAAGAACTATCTGATAACCCCCAAGAATATGTTCTTCTTCACCGTCGAGGTAGTCGGAAAGAAGCACGAGGACGTCGTCAAGGAGCTGGTGGACAGATTGAACGATAAAGGCCTCAATGTTATAAGGACGCTTCCTATGTCCAAGGTGATCCACGCAAGGGGAGTGAAGGACTTTCCCAACTACACCACGGTCCTTGCCTGCGACATACCCCAGAAGAAGGAGATCCTTCTTAAGGTTCCCTTCATGAGTGTTCTGATCCCGTGCAGTGTGGCGGTGTATGAGAAGGATGGAAAGGTTTACATCACATCCCTCAAGGAGATGCTCATCGTTAAAGACTACTCCCAGGAGCTGGGGGATAGGTACACCCAGATAATAGTGGACACGTACCAGAAACTCCGGATAGCTATGGCCGAGGTTGCGAAGGGAGAGAAGCGATGAGGAAGCTACTCCTGATCCTGCTTATATTCACGAGCCTGCTGATAGCTCAGGAGAAGAAAGAACACCCTCTCCAGTACGAGGAAGTGATCGAAGGCATGGACTTTGAAGACGTGAAGCTCCTTCTAAAGACCGCGTTAGATGGGAGGAATATGAACGTTCTCGGTGTAGTCGATGTCTCTACTGAGAAGCC
>WFPN01000284.1 GCA_015487535.1 Aquificaceae bacterium | reverse complement strand
GTAGTTCTCCTTCTCGAAGGACATACAGCAAACGAGTCTGCCGCAGGGTCCGGTGAACTTGGAGGGGGAGAGGGGAAGGTTCTGCTCCTCTATATCCTTAAGTGATATGGAATCGAACTTCTCCATGAACCTCATGCAGCAGGGTACCTCCCCACAGAGACCGACCCACCCGAGGATCTGAACAGCGTCCCTTACCCCCACCTGCCTCATCTCTATCCTCTTTCTGAATATCTTCGCAAGCTCCCTAACCAGCTTCCTGAAGTCCACCCTGTCCTCCGCGGTGTAGTAGAAGAATATCTTTTTCGAGTTCAGGGGAACGTAGGCCTTCAGTAGATGCATCTCCAGACCCTGCTCCTTTATCTTCTCCTTACAGGTTTGGAAAGCTCTCTTGCTCTCCTTCTCGTTCCTCTCCAGTATCTTAAGGTCTCTCTTCGTTGCCTTCCTTAGGAACCTATACCTTGTACCGGTGGGGCTGTCTTCCTTAGAGTAGCCTAGGACCCTAACCACGTCCTCGCCCTTCTCCTCAGAATCTACCACAACCACCTCGTCCCTCGAGACGTCCTCGTTACAGTCCTCAAGCACACCTATCTTGTTCGTATCGAAGCTCCTGACCTTTATGTAATTCATGCTTGTTACCTCCATATGGAGTAAAGGGAGAAAACGGACAGACTGAACCTCAAACCTCTTCTCAGTCCAGCCCTGATCTCCTCAAATCTCCTCATCATCATCTCAAATCTATCATAATCTAATTCCTTTCTCAGGAAAGTC
The DNA here is from genome assembly GCA_015487535.1 of Aquificaceae bacterium. Lineage (GTDB taxonomy): Bacteria > Aquificota > Aquificia > Aquificales > Aquificaceae > Hydrogenivirga. The sequence goes on along the minus strand of WFPN01000284.1, from coordinate 14,364 downwards.
TCCCTGATCCTGTCCTCCAAGAGCCTCAGGAAGAGGAGCTTATCCTCGATATCCCTCTTTTCCATCTCTTGGGCCGCTCTGTAAACCTTCGCGGGATCGGAGCTCAGGAAATCCTCCAGTATTTTAACTATATCCTTCTTCTCCTTGAGTTCCCTAGCCAGAGCGAGACTTCCCCTAGAAGCTTTGTATAAATCCTCGCTCTCCTCCCCAAGAAGCTCGTAAAAGCTCTCTCTGTCTAAGGGTGAGAACTCCACCTGATACGTTCTTGAGGTTATGGTAGGCAGGAGTGCCTCTTTCCCTTCGGAAACCAGTACGAAATGGGTATCCTCCGGAGGTTCCTCGAGCACCTTCAGTAAGGCGTTGGCAGACTCTTTAGTCATGAGGTGGACGTCGTCCATGAGGATGACCTTCCTCTTGGAGAGGGCTGGTTTCCTGTACGCGAACTCCTTAACGGACCTAACCTGATCGATCTTAAGGCTAGTTCCGTCTGGGGGGACGAATACAAAGTCCGGATGCTCGCCCGAGAGGTAAAGGAAGACTTTTTTACCGTTGGCTTCCTCAAAGGAGCTTATACTCTCCCAGTCGCCGCCCAGTATCAGCTCGGTTATGTGCTCCATGTGATGGCAAGAAGGGCACTCACCGCATCCCCAGGGGGCCTCCTCCAAACAGAGGAGTCCTTTTGAGAATTCCAAGGCGCATACGGTTTTGCCAACCCCGGGGGGGCCGTAGAATAGCATCGCATTTGGGATCCTCTTGCTAGAGTAGAGCTTATCGAGAAAATCCTTTACCCTCTCCTGATTTTTCAGGCGCATAGTTTTAATTTACAAAAGTTTTCTATATCTTGGCGTAGATTCCCGCGGATTTATATATCAAGGCAAGTGTCCACGGGCACGAAAATCGTCCACTCAAAGGTGTTTGGTTCATTATTCAGATAAGCTGCAAAGATGATAAAAGGCTCCCTTTCTCCTGATACATATTTCTCCATGAAGTAATTTATAACTCTCTCAACTTCCGAAAACGGGATGTCTTCTCCCACCGCTCCTGACAGAAAGTAAGCCTCCGCCTTCCTCATATTTACTCCCGCATTGTAGATAGGGTTGTCAAGGGCAGACTTAAGAGCCTCTATTCCGTCCTCTTTAGGCTCACCCACTCCGACGCACACAGTCCTCCCCGTTGAACATTCAAAGGGAGCTACGAAGTCTAACCAGTCTATACAAATCATCTGCCAGCCAGGGATAAGCGGAAGGATTATAGACTTTAGAATTCTGGACGTAAGTTTGTTTGCTCTTTCAAAAGCTTCCCTCACCGTCAGTCTTTCCCAAGGAATTTTGTTGTAGTCCAAGACTATGACGAAATCCACCGACTTCTTTACCTCTTCCAAGGCTTCCAAAGCTTTTTCTCTCATCTTTTTTCCTTCAAAATCAAAGGGAAGAGCAACTAAAGCAAGACTGTTCTGTGCATATATTTTAGAGCTATTCTTATAGTAAGAAGTTATCTCTTTTCCGAGGTTCGCAAGGGCATTTGCACCTGTTTTAAAACCTCCAAGTCCGGCTACAAATATAGTTCCTGCTGCGTCTTTAAATTGGGGAATCTCTATTATATCAAGCTCTTCAAGGGAATAAACGTTGCTTATACGGAGACTCCTGTTTTCCCTTGCATACTCAATTTCGGAAGCTTTGTCAAAGTAAAAGAATTCAGCTTCGGTCTCCCTCGGGTTGATCTCAGAGCAGAATGTATTGAGAACTTCACGCCCCATCCTGCCGAGGCCTACAAAATTAAGCCATCTTTCTGGGTAAACCATCCTTATAAACTTTAATTTTTATTGGTAGCTTTTAACCCATTCATATAGTCAAGACTAATTCCCCACATTTTTAGTATTTCTATAATACAATCAACAAACTTGTTTGGAAAGCCCCTGCTAAAATGTCTTGTCAAGATTACCTTCTTTTTATCATCAAATGCTAAATTACTATTAATGCTTTCCAGTGTATCAATTTCTACCAAACATTTAAACTCTCTCCAATATTCTTCTCCATAGCCTTTTCCGTAACATATAATAGCCTTCACATCAGAGTTGTTTAATAACTCACGAATTTTTGAAAATCTTTCTCTTCTAACTCTCTCTTTGTATTCTTCAGGAGAAAAATCTCCAAAAAGTTCTTTATAACATTTAGGAAAACCTTTATTTAAACCTTTCTTGCCTAAGGGGTATAGATTTATGTTAGCTATTTTGCTTCCTTTAGTCCAAAGTATTTTGTCCCTATATTCCCTCCAATTAAAACATTTCTCCCCACTAATTCTGCTAATACCACAAGCGATTTTGGCTATAGGGTGAGCAATCGGGAATATATTTGATTCATTGGGTAGGTTTACAGGTTTTATATCAAATTTAAACCTTTCCCTAATACAACGACGGGCATAGTCAATATCACGCTCTTCATGTTTTGGCTGACCGCACATTTTCTCAAAATTCCCCTTTTGTTTATCATTCATCTCATTCATACACCATATTCCACCTTCCTCAATTCCTATTGTTATTAATGTGGGATTTGGATCTCCCCATCCAAGGAAATTCATCAGAATTTCAAATTCATATGTAAACTTACTCACTGTTAATTAATATATTACAAAACCACCTGCTTTACGAAGAGTATCTCGGGTATGCTTCTGAGGTCCTCGAGGACGTGTTCGGGAACCTGATCGTCCAGGTTCAGTATCCCGAGAGCTATCCCTCCCTTCTTCTCCCGACCTAGTCTGAAGCCTGCTATGTTTACGTTCGCACTTCCCAAGATAGAGCCTATCTTTCCTATCACCCCCGGAACGTCCTTGTTTTCAAACACCAGGAGTATGCCCTCTGGCTCTATATCAACCCTGTACCTGTCTATCTGCACTATCCTCAGAAGCTGGCCTTCGAGAACCGTCCCGGCGACAACCTTCTCGCTGCCGTCAGACCTCACAACCACCTTTATGTAATGCTTGAAATCGGGAGTATCTTCCGAGGAGAGTTCTTCCACCCTTATACCCCTGTCCTTGGCCACATAGGTGGCGTTTATTATGTTCACAGGGAAGTCCACAACCTCCTCCAAGATACCCTTAAGGACTGCCGCGGATATAGGGTGGAAGTGTTCGGATATGTCTCCTCGGACCTCTATATGGACCTCTCTTATGCCTTCTTCGGCCCACTGCACCATGAACCTTCCCATCTTCTCCGCAAGGTCGAGATGGGGCTTTATAAGGGTGAGGACCGATAGATCGGGGAAGGGAGCGTTCACAACGTACTCTACCGTATGTCCCTTCAGGGCCTTTATAACCTGCTGGGCAACTATAACGGCCACGTTCTCCTGGGACTCGTAGGTGTTCGCACCTATGTGGGGTGAGAGGGAGACGTTTTCGAACTTCCTGAGCCTGTCTATAAATTCGGTAGGAGGGGGTTCTTTAGAGTAAACGTCCAAGGCTACACCTCTTACTTTACCGCTCTCTAGGTTCTTTATTAGAGCCTCCTCGTTCACTATGCCTCCCCTGGCACAATTGACTATATATACTCCCTCCTTCATTATCTCGAACTCCCTCTCGCTTATCATGTTCTTTGTCTCGTGCGTCAAGGGTGCATGTATGGTCAGCACATCTATTTCCCTGAGCATCTCGTGCAGGTCGTCTAGTAGCTTGACCCCCAGTTTATCCGCCTTCTCTCTCGGTATGTAAGGATCGTAGGCCATAACCCTCATACCGAAGGCCTTGGCCCTTATTGCAACCTGAGAACCTATGTTTCCGAGGCCTATTATCCCCAGGGTCTTCCCGTAAAGCTCCGTTCCCATGAACCTCTTTCTGTCCCATCTGTGCTCGAGCATCGATTCGTGGGCCCTGTGTCCGTTCCTAAGGATAGTCAGCATGTGCATAAGGGTAAGCTCGGTGGCCCCTATGGTGTTCGCCCCCGGGGTATTTACGACCAGTATCCCCCTTCTCGTGGCCTCCTCTATATCTACGTTGTCCACCCCCACGCCTGCCCTTCCCACAACTTTGAGTTTCTTGGCCCTGTCCAGAAGCTCCTTGGTTACCGGCGTTCTGCTTCTCGTGATTATACAGTCGAAATCTCCAACTACCTCCAAGAGCTCCTCGTAAGATATCTCGGGCTCGTTATAGACCTCTATATCCGGTTCCCTCTCGAGAAGTTCTATGCCCTTAGAGGCTATGGGGTCGGTTATGAGCACCTTGTACAATCTTCATCCTCCAGAGGTGGTTTAGAGCAATTATTATATCGCAGTCAGACCTTCTCTTTGGTCATCAGGAGCGTGTTAAAGACAACGCTGAGGGAAGACAGGGCCATCATGAGCCCGGCTATCTCGGGTTTAAGGTAAATACCCTGGCTGTATAGGGCCCCTGCAGCAACGGGTATGCCGAGCACGTTGTATATAAAAGCCCAGACCAGGTTCTGCTTTACCTTCCTGCTTACAGATCTTCCTATTCTGATCACCCTGGGAAGCGCCCTTATCCCGGCCAAGAGGACTATGTCTCCCACCTGCTTGCTCAAGTCCACTCCCTGAGCCACAGCAAACGACACGTCAGCCTGAGCGAGGGCCGGAGCGTCGTTTATACCGTCCCCGACCATGGCTACCCTTCTACCCTCTTCCTGTAACCTTCTCACGAACTCCCTCTTCTCCTCAGGGCTCACTTCGGCGACGAACTCCTCTATACCGAGCTGCTCTGCGACCCTCGCTGTGTTCTCCCTCCTGTCGCCCGATAGTAAAACGGTCCTTATCCCCAGCCTCTTTATCTCCTCCACCACCTCCTTGGCCTCCTCTCTTATCATATCCCTGAGGTGGAAAAGGGCCAGGACCTGCCCGTTCTTGGTGAGGGAGACAACCTTCTCGTTCCCGTTCATAGTTAGGGCATCTCCCAGGAAGAGCTCCCCGCACCTTATACCCTTACCCCTTATCTCTTCACAATCTTTCAGCTCAACAGTCTTTGCTCCCTTCTCCTTAGCGAACTCCCTTATAGCCCTTGCTATGGGATGGTTAGACCTCATCTCCATGGTGTACGCTAGGTCCAGGGCCTCGGGCGTTTTTAGCTCGTACCTGACAACCTCGAACCTTCCCTCGGTTAGGGTTCCGGTCTTGTCGAAAACTATGGTGTCTATACCTGGTATTACCTCGAGGACGGAGGGCTTTTTGATGAGCACGCCCCTCTTCAGTGCCCTAGAGATACCCACAGTTATCGCCAGGGGTGTAGCTATGCCAAAGGCACAGGGGCAGGATATTACAAGGACAGCGAGGGCGAACTGGGTTGCGAGCTGCAGGTCCGATGTGGTTTTGTACCAGAGGAAGAAGGTGGTAAGGGATATAAGGACAACCGCCTGCACGAAGTAGTGGGATACCTTATCGGCTAGCCTCTGGATCCTGGGCCTGTCGGAGAGAGCCCTGTCTATCAGAGAACCTATCTTAGAGAGGTAAGAGCTCTCGTAGGAGCTCTCCACATTCACTTCCAGCACACCGTCCTCCACAACCGACCCGCTTATAAGCCTGTCTCCCTCCTTCTTTAGCACCGGTTCCGGCTCCCCCGTAAGAACAGCCTCGGATACGTAAGCACTACCCTTCACCACCACACCATCGAGAAGGACTATATCCCCCGATCTGTACAGAACCCTCTCTCCCCTCATTACCTCCCTTACGTTCTTCTTCACCTCCCTATCGCCCTCGAGGACGTTTACCTCCGAGTGCTGGGCCGAAAGCATGCTCCTCAAAAGCTGGGTAGCTCTCTTTTTGGCCCTCTCCTCCACGAACCTGCCGCCCCTGACGAATGTAATAAGGAGCGCGTTGGTCTCGAAGAATGGTGAGCCTGATATGAAGCCAAGGAGGGCGAGCAGGCTGTACAAGTAGGCCCCGCTGGTTCCAAGAGCCACGAGAACGTCCATACCGGCAACTCCCCTGGAGAGGGATGTGTAGGCTCCCCTGTAGAACTTCCATCCGCCCACAACCTGAACCAGGGTTGAGAGAAGGAACTGGACGTATATACCCTTCGGGACTGGGAATAGCATGAGGAGAACTATGATCAGGGCGGAGATACCCGATATGCCCAGCACGAGCACATCTTTTCTGCTGTCATCTTCGCCCGCTACAACCCTGTAACCCAGGTTCTCTATGGTTCTTACGATATCTTCCTCTTCTACCCTGCCCTCGTCGAACTCTACCTTTACCCTCCCCAGCTCGAAGGATACCTCTACGTTCTTTACCCCCTCCTTCTTCTTTAGCGCTATCTCTATGGTCCTCGCGCAGTTTACACAGCTCATTCCCTCTACTTTGAAGGTTCGCCTCATGGGATTTAGGTTAAGACAGTGGGCGTGTTAATACAATCCTTTAATTTCACGTTAAAAGTTTCAAAATCTCCTCCTCCATACCCTCCCTGTTACTCTTCCTCAGCTCTATGAGGACGGCTCCGGGGAGTCTTCTCAGCTCCTTAACCAGCGGGTGAACATCCCTTATGGGCAGCGTGGCGATCAGGGTGAGCTTCGGATCGTAAGCTATATCCCTGACCAGATCCCTGAACCTCTTTGAGAAGAGCTCCATCTTACCTATCTCGTCTATCACAACCACCCTATCGCCGCCTTCCTTGAGGGCCCTCTCCAGAACCGGTAGGGCCACCTCCTCGAACCTCTTAACGTTCACACCGTAGGAGCCAACCAGATGTTTGGAGGTAAAGGTCTTGCTCGCAAAGAGCTTCTCCTTCCCGTCCGTTGTAACCACCTTAAAGCCCTTCCTCCTTTTAGTTTTCCTGTCCCTGACCTCCTCGGTCCAGAAACCCACAGCCCTGTCTCCGAGTCTTTCAACTACCTTCTTTACAAGGGTTGTCTTGCCTACCCCCGGCTCCCCGGTTATAAAGATCTTCATGGGTCCTCCTTTATGCGTTCGAAAACCTCTCTAACCTGTTCTCTAGTCCTCTCAAGTCCGTTCGAGTTATCTATAACAAAGTCCGCATACTTCACCTTCTCCTCTATAAGCATCTGCTTTCTCCACCTCTTCTCGAAGTCCTCCTCAGAAAAGCCCTTCTTTAGCGCCCTTTCCCTGCACACCTCGTAGGGGGCATATACGACTATCGTCTTATCGTATCTCTTGTAAGTGCCCTTCTCGATAAGAAGACTCGCCTCCACAACCGCGATCGCTTCCTCCGGGAGCTTGGAAAATTCTCTTTCCAGATACTCGTAGAGTGCTCTGTGGGTTATCTCCTCGAGCTTTCTGAGTTTCTCCTCGTCTTCAAACACAACCCTGGCGAGCTTCTTCCTGTCTATGTTACCCTCCCTGTCTAATATTCCTTCACCGAAGGTTCTAACCACCTCCTCCCAGACGGGATGGCCCTTTTCGTAGAAGGTATGGATCACCCTGTCGGCGTCGAAGACATATGCCCCTAGCTCTCTGAGGATACTACCCACGGTAGATTTCCCGCAACCTATGTTCCCCGTAAGGGCTATCCTCTTCATCCTGCAGATTATATAATATCCCCATGCTGATAGCGGTCCCGCTGACGGACGAGAACTTCAAGGACAAGATAAAGGAGGCCAGGGATAAGGGAGCAGACCTTGTGGAGCTGAGGGTGGACCAGTTCTCGAACACCGAGGTAGAGTACGTCTCGGACCTGCTCAACTCTGCAAAGGAGGAGGGCCTTGGAACCATACTCACGGTGAGGATAGAAGAGGAGGGAGGAAGGAACATGCCCAACAGGAGGGAGATATTTGAGAAGCTCGCCCCCCACAGCGATTATGTGGACGTGGAGCTATCCGCTAGGGAGGAGATAATCCTCGTGAGGAACGCGGTCAGTAAAGGGGGAGGCAGGCTCATAATCTCCTATCACAACTTCGATCTCACTCCCGCCAACTGGATACTGAGGGAGGTCTTGAGGGAAGGCCACAGGTACGGCGGGATACCCAAGGTTGCCGTTAAGGCGAACTCCTACGAGGACGTGTCGAGATTACTTTGCGTTGGAAACCAGGAGAAGTACGATAAGATCCTGATATCGATGGGGGATTTCGGGAGGATCTCCAGGCTGGCGGGTTTTATCTTCGGCTCGGTCATAACCTACGCGTCCCTTGGAAAGAGCTTAGCTCCCGGACAGCTCCCTCTGGAGGAGATGGTAAAGCTGAGGGAACTCTTCTACAAGTGAGAAGTAGATAAGGTTCGAGCTGAAGTGTAGCAAGATCGGAGTGAGGATGGATCCGGACCTCCTGTAGGCCTCTCCAAAGAGCAAGGAAGGAAAGAAGACCAAGATTGAGTTCAGCGTAGGGAAGTGGATGAGATGCGCTCCGGCAAACAGGAGAGACGTCTTGAAGTTCCCGAAGAAGCCCATCAGGTAACCCCTGAAGAAGATCTCCTCAGCCGCAGCTACGCCGAGCTGGTTGAGAACCCAGGAGGGACAAGAGAGGTTAGGCGGAAACAGCAAGAAGAGAGGGAAGAGGAGGCTTCCGTATAGAAGGCCCTTGCCGTAGTTTTTAAATCCCAGCTCCTCATCCTTTAGCAGGAAAAGGGGTAGGAGCATGTATATGAAAGGAAGGACATCGAGTCTGGGAAAGTATCTGGATACAAGCAACGTGAACAGAAGCCCAAGGTATATCAAAAGTCCTCTGCGCATCCCTCTATGTTCCACATATGGTTTAGCGGTCCTCTTCCCTTACCTATGCTCAGGCTCCTCTCAAGCGCCCCTTGGAGATAGTCCCTCGCTCTCTCCACCGCCTCTTCGAGACCTTTACCTTTAGCCAAGAAGGCCGCTATAGCAGCCGACAGTGTGCACCCTGTCCCGTGGGTATTCCTGGTCTTCACCCTGTCCCTTACAAAGTAGTGGAACTCATCGCCTCCCATGTACAGGACATCGACGACCTTACTACCCTCCATGTGCCCTCCCTTTATGAGAACTGCCTCCACACCGGTATTTAAGATCTCCTGGGCACATAGCTCAACGTCCCTAAGCCTCTTTATCCTCATGCCGCATAGAGCTTCCGCCTCGGGCACGTTCGGGGTTACGAGCCTTGCAAGGGGCAACAGCTCCCTTTTCAGAACCTCCACGCCCTGTGTATCGAGGAGGTCCTTACCGCTGGAGGACTTCAGTATGGGATCCACAACTAGGTTCTTTATACCGAGATCCTTAACAGCCCGGGCAACCGCAGAAGCTATATCCGAGCTCCCGAGCATACCGGTCTTGGCAGCATCCAGGCCTATATCCTCCACAACTACCTTTATCTGTCTATAGACCAGCTCCGGAGGGAGGTTGAAGGCTTCCTGAACACCTTCGGTGTTCTGAACCGTTATCGAGGTTACAGCGCTCATACCGTAAACGCCCAGAGCTGTGAACGTCTTCATATCTGCCTGTACTCCGGCCCCTCCGCTGGGATCGGACCCGGCTATAGTGAGAACCCTGGGAACAGGTGTCATGGGATTAATATACTCTCAGAAGAAACCTCCTATTACGAAGTGTATCCTCGAGCTGGAGGTATCGCCGGGGACTTTCTTCGTCTTCCAGGCCCAGTCGAGCCTTATAGGGGCCATCGGAGTTATGAACCTTATACCTATACCGTAACCTCCCCTCCAGTTCTTTGGATCGAAGTCTTCCCAGTTGTCCGCTCCGAGTCCCGTGTCGTAAAATACGCCCGCGTAAAGCATATCGTGTAGCTTGTAGTTCAGCTCGAAGTTGAGTATGAGCTCCTTAGTCGATCCTATGGGATCGTTGTTTTGATCGACCACACCGGCCATACCGTAATCGTACCCTCTTATCGTGAAGTCACCTCCTACGAAAAACCTCTCGTCGAGAGGAACCTCCTCACCCCCGTAAGGTTCTACAAAACCTACTGTAGCCTTTGAGGAGAAAACGAAGCCCGTGTCGAAGTACGTGTCCTTGATGAACTTGGAACCCGTCAGTACTACTTTGTTGAACTTCTCAGTTCCTCCCAGAACGGGAACGGCTACCGTATAGCTCAAGTTTGCGTAAGAACCCTCCGTTGGAAAGAGGAAGTAGTCCCTAGTATCACGCGAGATGGAGAAGGTTACCTTCCTCGACTCTCTCCTGCCCTCCTGCTCCCTTATGAAGGAGGAGGCGTTTGGGTCTATGTCCGAGTACTTTATCCTCTGAACGCTGAGGCCCAGGGCCCATCTCCAGTACTCCCAGAATTCCCTGGAGAAGGTAGCGCTTATACCCTGCCTTTCAACCGTATAGGTTGTGTACTCTATCCTCCTGTCGAAGAGGGACCACGTAAGATCAACAGGTTTGTTCAGGAACCACTTGTCGGTGTAGGAAATAGAGTTGTCCTTGTACTGGGCGCCGTAGCTTACAGAAAGCCCCACTATGTCTCCGGTCCCTAAGAAGTTCCCCTTCTTCAAGGACACGAACGCCGAGAGCCTTGTAACCTCGTTGTAAGACAGGCCAACAGAGAACTGTCCGGTAAACCTCTCCCTTATCTTCACAAGGAGATCCCAGCTGTCCTCTCCTGCTGGAAAGGGTTGTATCTGGACGTCCTCGTAGTAGCCAAGGTTGAGTATCCTGCTCCTTGACCTTTTTATACCCTTCTTCAGGGCGAGCTCCTGCTCCTGTACCCTTAGCTCCCTCCTTATAACGTAGTCTCTCGTCTCATAGTTGCCCTCTACCTTGACCTTCCTTATGTAAACGGGCTTTCCTTCGTGTACCTTCAGCGTTACGCTCACCTCTTTTCTATCCGGATCCACGCGCTTTTCTTCCTCAGCAAAGGCGTTGGCAAAACCTATCTCCGCGTAAAGGTCCTTTATGTTCCTCTTAACCTTGTCTATAACCTCCCTCCTGTAAAAGCCACCCTTCCTTTCGTTCTTTTTGAGGATATCCCCTACAAGCTCCGAGTAGGCATATAGCCTGTTCCCCTCTATTTTTAGATCCTTGAGCTTGTACCTGGGCCCCTCCTCGATGAATATGTAGATGTCGTGCCTTCCGTTCTTCCTCTCCACCTTGTAATCTACCTTGACCTCCAGGAAGCCTTCGCTCTTGTAAAACTCCTTGATCCTCTCTATGTCCTCCTTTAGAACCTCCTCGCTGAACGGGGGCTTCAGCCTGAAGATGAATATGTTTCTATCTTGGGTCTGCATCAGGTCCTCGAGCTTGCCAGAGGAAAAGGTCTTGTTCCCCTTAAACACTATGTCCACCACGTACTTCTCCTCGCCCTCCTTTATGTGAAAGACCAGCTTGGAGGCTCCCTTTTTGGGAACTATCTCGTAGCTGACCTCAACGTCTGGGTAGCCCTCCTCCCTGTATATCTCCTTTATCCTCCTCACGAGGAACTCGATCTCCTGGGGTGAGAGGACCCTACCCAGCTTTATCTTCCTCTGTATCTCGAGCCTCTCCTCTATCGCAGGGCTCGATGTGTATCCGGTTACGAGCTCCTCTACGTCTATCTTACCGACCTCGGTTTCAACCCCCAGTTTGTCAGCCAGATCCTCGTCATCAAGCTCATCGTTGCCTTCGAACTCTATCTTGTATATAACCGGCAGGTCTTCCACAACATACAGAAGCCTTACCTTTCCATCCTCATCGAACTTGTGGACCTCTATCTTCTTAAAAAAACCTGTTTTAAAGAGCCTTTTTATGTCCTTACGGACCTTCTCTAAAGAGAACTGGCTCCCTTCTTTAGTGACCAATATCTCCTTTATAAGATCTTCGGGAACGTACCTGTTCCCTTTTATCTCTATCCTATCGACTATCTTGGCAAAAGAGAGGCCCGCCAAGAGTATAAGTATCAGGGAAAGCCTTATGTGTCGTATCACAGAGAAGGTATTATATCAGAAGGAGGGAAGGCCCTCTCAGGAACCTTCCTTGAGAAGGGCCTCCTCGAGTTTTTCCTTCTTCTTAACTGGTTTTATGTAAGGTTTGTTGTTCTTCACCCTGATTTCCACAAGGTCCACGTCCTTGAGAGTCCCCTTTATCAGCTCCTCGGCCAAAAGGTCCTCCACATGCTTCTGGAGGGCTCGCTTGAGGCTTCTCGCTCCGAACTCGGGCTTGTACTCCCTGTCTATTATCCAGTCCACGAAGCTCTTGTGGAGCTTTACTTTTATGTCCCACTCTTCGAGCTTCTCGTTCACCTCCTTGACCTGGAGCTCGAGTATCTTCTCCACATCCTTCTTCTCGAGAGGCCTGTAAACGATAACCTCGTCCAATCTGTTGAGGAACTCGGGGTTGAAGGTCCTCTTCACCTGGTCGAGGACGTTCTTCCTCATCTGCTCGAAGTCTATCATTCCGAACTTCTTCTCGAAGCCCATCGTTCCACCCTGGACTATCATCCTAGCCCCGAGGTTCGAGGTCATGATTATGATAGTGTTGGAGAAGTCCACCGTCCTTCCTAGGCCGTCGGTTAACCTTCCGTCATCGAATATCTGGAGGAAGACGTTGAAGACGTCCGGGTGAGCCTTCTCTATCTCGTCAAAGAGGAGAACGGAGTAAGGTCTTCTTCTGACCTTCTCGGTGAGCTGGCCGCCTTCTTCGTAACCCACGTAGCCCGGGGGTGCTCCTATCAGCCTTGAGACCGTGTGCTTTTCCATGTACTCGGACATATCGAACCTGATGAGGGCTTCTTCCGTTCCGAAGAGGTACTCTGCCAGAGCCTTGGCGGTCTCTGTCTTACCCACACCGGTAGGTCCGAGGAAGAGAAAGACACCTATGGGCCTGTGCTTTCCTTTGAGGCCCACCCTCGACCTTCTTATGGCCTTCGCTATCGCCTTAATGGCGTCGTCCTGACCGACGACCCTCTTCTTCAGCTCGTCCTCTATGTGGAGGAGCTTCTCCATGTCGCTCTCGTGGACCCTTCTAACGGGTATGCCTGTCCACCTGGCGACCACCTCTGCCACATCCTCCGCCGTGACCTTCGGCCTGTCCTTCTCTATCTCCTGCTTCCACTTGGCCTTCAGGTTCTCGAACTTAGCTCTTAGTCTGAGCTCTTCGTCTCTTATCCTGGCCGCACGCTCGTAGTCCTGGTCGCTGGCGGCCTCCTCCTTCTCCTTCTCGAGCTCCTTTATCTTCTCCTCGAGCTCCTTGAGTTCGGGAGGAAGGTCCATAGCCTTGAGCTTCACCAGCGCCCCAGCTTCGTCCACCACGTCTATAGCCTTATCGGGCAGGTTCCTGTCGGTTATGTATTTGACCGATAGGGATACGGCCTTTTCTATAGCCTCCGGTGTGTACTCTACCCCGTGGAACTCCTCGAACTTGCTCTTGAGACCGTAGAGTATCTGGATCGTGTCCTCCTCCGAGGGCGGATCTACCAGAACGGGCTGGAACCTCCTCTCGAGGGCCCCATCCTTTTCTATGTACTTCCTGTACTCATCGAGGGTTGTAGCGCCTATCACCTGTATCTCGCCCCTCGCCAGGGCGGGCTTGAGCATGTTGGAGGCGTCTATCGATCCTTCTGCGGATCCAGCACCCACTAGAGTGTGGATCTCGTCTATGAAGAGGATCACGTTGGGAGCCTTCTCAAGCTCCTTGAGTATGTTCTTGAGTCTCTCTTCGAACTGTCCCCTGTACTTGGTTCCCGCAACGAGAGCTGCGAGATCGAGAGCAACTACCCTCTTGTTCAGAAGCGGCTCGGGAACCTCCTTGTTCGCTATCCTCTGGGCAAGACCCTCAACTATCGCAGTCTTACCCACTCCGGGATCCCCTAAAAGAACGGGGTTGTTCTTTCTCCTTCTCACAAGGATCTGTATAACCCTCTCTATCTCACGTTCCCTGCCTATTACAGGATCGAGCTTTCCTTCTCTGGCCATCTGGGTTAGGTCTCTGGAGAACCTGTCGAGGTTAGGTGTGGGAGCGTACTTGACGCTCTCCTGGGGAGGTAACTCTCCGAGTATCTGTAGGACCTCCCTCCTTACAGAGTACTCGTCGAGACCGAAGCCCCTGAGTATCCTTCCTCCAAGTCCTGTTTTCTCCCTGACTATCCCGATGAGCAGATGCTCCGGTCCGACGAACTGATGGTGGAGGATTCTGGCCTCCTCCACCGCGAACTCTATCACACGCTTGGCGTCAGGGGCGAAGAGTATCTCTCCCGTATGGGAGCCCTTGTTTATCTGCCCCATAACGGCCTTTCTGACCTTCTCGGGTGTAAGGCCGAACCTAGAGAGGACCAACGTAGGAACGTCCTCGTCCTTTATAAGGGCCAAGAGTATATGCTCGCTGCCTAAATAACTATGTCCAAGGTCGAGCGCCTCTTCCCTTGCCTGAAGTATTACCTGACGTGCTCTTTCCGTAAACTTTTCAAACATGCCTTAACCTCACTTGAGTTTATAAGATAACAATATGGAGAGCCGATGACAATACCATGTTGGAAGTCATTGACCTCCGTCATTTGACAGGCGTCCGCACAAGCGTTTATTCTAATCGAAGATG
>WFPN01000283.1 GCA_015487535.1 Aquificaceae bacterium | reverse complement strand
GCATAAGATACGTCGTCTCGGGAGGCGCTCCCCTCCCCCTCGATACCTTAGAGAGGATGAGGAAGAAGTTCAAGAGAGCGGTTTTACTGGAGGGATACGGACTGAGCGAGTGCTCGCCGGTGGTCTCGGTGAACCTTCCTCACAAGCAAAAGCCCCTCTCGGTAGGCCCGCCCCTTCCGGATTACGAAGTAAAGATAGTGGACGAAGAGTTGATGGAGCTCCCCAGCGGAGAGGTTGGGGAGATAATCGTGAAGGGCGACTGCGTGATGAAGGGATACTACAACAATCCCTACGAGACGGAGAACACCATAGTGAACGGCTGGCTCAGGACCGGAGACCTCGGATACGTGGACGAGGACGGCTTCATCTACATAGTGGACAGGAAGAAGGATCTTATAATCTGCAAAGGCATGAATATATATCCTAGGGAGGTGGAGGAGGTTCTGATGGGCCACCCAAAGGTGGACCTCTGCGCCGTCGTGGGCAGGAAGGACCCCCACCACGGGGAGATACCGGTAGCTTTTATAAAACCCGTCGAAGGTGAAGAGCTGAGCGAGTCGGAGCTGAGGAGTTTCCTGAAGGACAAGCTCGCCAACTACAAGATACCGAGGCAGTTCATACTCGTGGAGGACCTTCCCAAGAACGCTACAGGAAAGGTTTTGAAAAGGGTCCTCAGGGAGAAGCTAAACAAGGGAGAGTTCGACAAGGTCCGGTAGGCCATCTACTTTCTTCTTAGTCCCCCTATCCGGGTTTTCCACGAAGACCTCCACGTCCGTGCACCTTGAGGTCCCCTTGAGGTTTTCAAAGAACTCCCTCGCCTGCTCCTCCTGTCCCAAAGCGAGGTTTATAAGACCAAGAAGTAGGTACTTCTCGTGGCAGTCTGGAGCTATCAGGAGCCACTTGGTAGCCTCTAAATACTTGAACTCGGTTATATACCTCATCCCCTTGAAGAGGGGATCCTTCTCTCCCTCGAGGTCAGACCTTCTTAGCCTCTTTCCTTCCCTGTACAAGACTATCCTGAACCTTACCCTCATTGGATATAAGGTTATATATCTCCTCTAGTCTTTCCACGCATCTGTTCAGATCATCGCAGTCCACTTCGAAGGCAGGCTCGCCGAACTGCCTGTATTTCTTGTCGTAGTATTCCTCTATCAGAAACCTCACTATCTCTCTGTAGTCCTTCTCCCCGAACTTCTCCATAAGGTACTCGAACCTCTGGGGTCCTAAATACTTTCTAATCTTTTTAACCGCTTCTAGGGCCTCCTCCTCCCAGCCTTCCTCTGAGGTGTAGTCCTCGAGTATGTTCTCTACCCTTCTCTCAAGAGAGGCTTTTATCTCTATATAGATCCCCTCGTTCTTCTTCTCCCATACGGGATCGGGGATATAGAGGTTCCCGATCCTCCTGCTCTCGTCCTCCACGAAAACGAGGCCTTCTCCTATACTCCTCAGCTCCTCATACAGTAGAGAGTCGAACATCTTCTGGGAGACCTGTGACCTTATACCCACACTCCCGAAGACAGAGCCTCTGTCCTTGGCAAGATCCTCCAAGTCTAAAACCGGATAGCCTCTCCTTTTGAGCTCCCTCAGGACCTTTGTCTTACCCACCCCCGTCTTTCCCGTGAGGACTAAGAACTTTATATTTCTCATTATCCTTTCCATATCCTTGAGTATGAACTGCCTGTAGGCCCTGTATCCTCCCCTGAGCCTCAGAAGATCGAGGCCCATACTGGACATGGCCTCGCACATACCCTGGCTCCTCATCCCTCCCCTCCAGCAGTAAACGATCACGTTCCCGTATTTCTCTTTTAGCTCCCTGAACTTCCTGTAGAACTCCTCCAGTTTACGCCTTGCTATCTCCTCCCCCAGCTCTTTAGCCTTCTCAACCCCCTTGTTTCTGTAAACGTAGCCTATCAGCTTCTTCTCCTCGTTTTCGAAGAGGGGAACGTTCACAGCTCCGGGAATGTGGAACTCCTCGAACTCCTGGGGGCTCCTTATGTCAACGAGGATCTTCTTTTCAAACCCGTATATCTCGTGGGGGTCTATGTCTGTGTAGCCCATGGGTATTAAGTTATGATTTTAACATGCACAGCAAACCCTTAATCAGGCTCTCACAGGTGAACGAGGTTAAGAAGCTCCTCAGAAGGGCAAGGCTAAACACAGTCTGTGAGGAGTCGAGGTGTCCCAACATATCCGAGTGCTTCGGGAATAGAACAGCCACCTTCATGATACTCGGGGACAGATGCACCAGAGGGTGCACATTCTGCAACGTGAAGAGGAAACATCCCCTGCCCGTTGATGAGTCCGAGCCCTACAGGGTACTGGAGGCTGTTAGGGCCTTAGGGCTGAGGTACGTGGTTATAACCTCTGTCACCAGGGACGATCTTCCCGACGGAGGAGCGGAGCATTTTGCAAGATGCATAAGGGTTTTGAAGGAGAACTTGGAAAACGTGAAAGTGGAGGTCCTGATACCGGACTTCAGGGGAAGGAGGGAAGCCCTGGAGACGGTTTTAGAGGCTGGGCCCGATGTCCTCAACCACAACGTGGAGACGGTTCCCAGGCTTTATCCGAGGGTAAGGATAGGGGCAAAGTACGAAAGAAGTCTAAAGATACTGGAGTGGAGCAAGGAGATTGCTCCTGGTATCCCCACTAAATCAGCCCTCATCTTGGGCTTTGGAGAAAGGATAGAAGAGGTGATCGATGTCCTCAGGGATCTCAGAAGGGTAGGCTGCGACTTCCTCACGGTGGGACAGTACTACGCTCCATCCCTCAAGCACCATCCCGTAGTTAAGTATTACTCGGAGGAAGAGTTCAAGGAGATAGAGAACATAGCTTACTCCCTCGGTTTCAGGTTCGTCGCTTGCGGTCCCAACGTCAGGAGTTCCTACAGGGCTCTGGAAGGCTACATCTTGGGAGGTGGAACATGAAGAGGCTGTTACCGGTGCTCGTGCTTTTCGCTTCTTCCGGATGGGCTGTGGAGGTGGGTCTGAGGATAGGCTGGGCCACCATATCCGGCAAAGGGGAGGACGTGGACTTTGACCACATAGCCTCCCTGTACGCCAACGTGGACATAGTCTCATCACCGGTCTTCGAGGCCGGCCCGCAGATAACCCTGTCCTACGCAAAGAGAACCTTCTACTCAACCTACTGCTACGGATACGCTACGGCCTGCGATTACGACTTTACCTACACCTCCTTTGAGCTTAACGGGTACGGGAAGCTCAAGATGGGCGTGGTTAACATCTACGGCGGGGGCGGGACATCCCTAAATAAGCTCGCCGTCGATGTGAAGGATGACAGGACGGGCGACGTCCTTTACACACCTGCGAGCGAGACGTACGCTGGCTTCCAGGCTTTTGCCGGACTCCAGTTCGTGCTTGGAAACATAGGGTTCGGAGGAGAGCTCAAGTACAAGAAGATAAACTCCGATGACTTCGACACCCTCAGGGCAGCCTCAGTTTTTGCCTCTATCTCTTTTTGATAGCTCCTGTATGGGATAAACCTTGGGGGTTTCCCCCCTCTCCTTGAGTTTTCTGTAGCTTTCTATGGCCCTAAGTATGGCGTAGCCCCCCCTCACCGTGGTGGTGTAGGCAACTCCGTACTGGACGGCAGCCCTCCTTATGAAGTAAGCGTCGCTGACCTCCCTCTTGCCCGTTGGCGTGTTTATTATCAGATGTATCTGTCCGTTGGTTATGTAGTCCACCACGTGGGGCCTTCCCTCGGAGATCTTGAGAATGTGCTCGGTCTCTATGCCCCTGCTTTTGAGAAACCTGTGTGTCCCCGTAGTCGCGAACACCTTGAAGCCGAGGGCTATAAAGCCCTTTACAAGATCCACTATCTTCTCCTTGTCCCTGTCAGCTACGCTCACAAACACGTTCCCTTTATCAGGGAGTCTGTTCCCTGCGGCCAGCTGGGCTTTGTAAAACGCCAGACCGAAGTCCTCGTCTATACCCATAACCTCCCCCGTGCTCTTCATCTCCGGCCCGAGGAGGGGATCCACCTCAGGGAACCTGTTCCAGGGGAAGACCACCTCCTTAACGGTGTATAGCTTCCTGTCTTTGGGAACGAAGTCCGAGGCCACGTGGTTTTCACCCCTTTCCAGGAGCTCGAACACCTCTGGGACGAGCTCCCTCAGCTTCCTTCCCAGGGCAACCTTGGTTGCGAGCTTTGCCAACGGGTACCCTATCGATTTGCTCACAAAAGGGACGGTCCTCGAAGCCCTTGGGTTCACCTCCAGGACATAGACCTCTCCCTTTGAGACCGCAAACTGGAGGTTTATGAGACCTTTTACCTCGAGAGCTCTGGCTACCTTCCTCGACTGCTCCTTTACCTTCTCGATTATCTCCTCCTCCAGCGTGTACGGAGGTATGGAGGCTGCACTGTCTCCAGAGTGAACACCCGCCTCCTCTATGTGCTCCATGACCGCTCCTATGAGGACGTCCTCCCCGTCCGCAACAGCGTCCACATCGAGCTCAACGCTGTCCTGGAGGTACTTGTCTATCAGTATCGGTCTCTCGTAGCTTACGCTCACAGCCTCCTCCAGGTACTCCAAGAGATCCCTCTCGTCATAGACTATCCTCATCGCCCTACCGCCGAGAACGTAGGAGGGCCTCACGAGGACCGGGAAGCCTATCTTCTGAGCGACCTGGAGAGCCTCATCCCTGCTCTTTGCGGTCCCGCTCTCGGGCTGCTTAAGTCCGAGATCTATAACCAGCTTTCTGAACAGCTCCCTATCCTCGGCCCTGTCTATGCTCTCGGGTGATGTGCCGAGGATCTTCACACTCTCCTCCTTCAAGGGGAGGGCGAGCTTTAGGGGTGTCTGACCCCCGAACTGGAGGACGACCCCGGTGGGTTTCTCCCTCTCGATTATGGCCAGGACGTGCTCTAAAACTATAGGCTCGAAGTAAAGGCGGTCGGCGGTATCGTAGTCGGTGGAAACGGTCTCAGGGTTGCAGTTCACCATAACCGTTTCGTAGCCTTCCTCCTGGGCGGCAAAAACGGCGTGAACGCAGGCGTAATCGAACTCAATCCCCTGGCCTATCCTGTTCGGACCGCTTCCGAGGATCAGTATCTTTCCCTTCATTCAAGGATCTTATTTTAAACTTAAAGCTGTGCTGGGGAGGATTCTCTCTCTTTCCGGATTATCCGAAGACAGATGCTCCGTATGCGGGCTGGGCATATCTGATGAGGAGCAGGGCTACCTGTGCGATAGCTGCCTCGCGGACATAAGACCGTCCCATCCGATCGATTACGAGAGGATCGAGTGGGTAAGCTCGTACAGGATCTTCGGAAAGTACGAGGGGGTTCTGGCGGAGGTGATAAGGCTGATAAAGTTCAGGAGCGTAAAACCTTTAGCCAGAAGGTTGGGGGAAATAGTGAAGGAGCACCTCGAGGAGTTCCTGGAAGAGGCGAGACCCGATATTATCACCTGGGTACCCCTTCATCCCCTGAGGCTGTGGAACAGGGGCTTCGACCACAACCAGGAGATACTGAAGGGCACAGGTGTAAGGGCCGAGAGCCTTCTGGTCAGGGTGAGGTACTCCAAACCGCTCGCTTCCTTTGGGAGGGAGGAGAGGATGAGGAGGGTGAGGAATGCCTTTCGTGTCAGGAAAGAGATGATCGACGAGGTTGAGGGAAGGAGAATCCTTCTGTTCGACGATGTCCTGACCACCGGATCAACCGCCTCCACCATTTCGGAGCATCTCCTCTCCATCGGGGCCGAGGAGGTTTTCCTCTACTGCGTGGCAAAAGAGGGCTAAATTATTGTAGGGAGGTGTTTCATGGGGCTCATGGATAGGGACTACTACAGAGAGAAACCCCAGCCTAGGAAGGAGGGGATACTTGAAAAGATAAGGAAGAACCCCGTTGCTGTGGTGATAGTTCTCCTCCTGCTGCTTATCCTGATCTCGTACATCCTGTGATGTTCAGACCCAGGAACATAAAGAGGAAAGCCCAGATAGCGAAGGTTCTTGCCAAGCACGGGTTCGGTTTCCTCGTCGAAAAGCTGGGCCTGGGGAGGTTCGTTCCCTTCCACTGGGGGATACTCGGCCATCCCAAGAGGAAGGAGAGGTACTCGGCTCCCGAACACCTCAGGATGGCCTTTGAGGAGCTCGGGCCTACCTTCATAAAGCTCGGGCAGATCCTGAGCACGAGGCCCGACCTGATACCTGCAGAGTACGTGGAGGAGTTTTCCAAGCTCCAGGACAGGATACCTCCCTGCCCCACCGAGAGCATAATCAGGGTAGTGGAGGAGGAGCTCGGAAAGCCTATCGGAGAGATCTTCTCTGAGTTCGAGGAAAAACCAATAGCCTCCGCATCCATAGGGCAGGTACACAGGGCGAAGCTGAAGGATGGCAGAAGTGTGGTGGTCAAGGTCCAGAAGCCCGGCGTTGAGCGCCAAATAAAGCAGGATCTGGAGATACTGGAGGAGCTCGCCCGCAGGCTCGCCCAGCACTGGGAGGTGGCGAGGCACTGGGACATAGAGGGACTTTACGAGGAGTTTGCGTACATACTCAGGAACGAGCTCGATTACGAGAGGGAGGGAAGGAACGCAGATACCTTCAGGAGGAACTTCCTAAGGGACGAGACGGTTTACATACCTGAGGTCTTCTGGGAGTACACTACGGAAAAGGTGCTGGTCATGGAGGAGCTCCAGGGTGTGAAGCTCACCGATGTTGAAGGTATAAGATCGATGGGATACGACCCCACAGATATAGCGAACAGGGGCGCTATGATGTACATGAACATGTTCTTCAGGGACGGGTTCTTCCACGGGGACCCTCATCCCGGAAACTTCTTCGTCCTCACCAACGGCCGGATCGGGATAGTGGACTTCGGTATGGTGGGCACACTGGACGACATAATGAGGGTGAACCTGCTCCAGCTCCTTTACGGCATATCGAAGAGCGATATGTCTCTGGTTATGGACGCCCTCCACGACCTCGGTGTGAGGGGTGATATAAAGAAGGAGAGACTCCTCAAGAGGGAGCTGGAGGTCCTGTTCTCGTACTACTTCTTAAGGCCTGTGAAGGAGATAAAGCTCTCGAAAATAGTCAATGAGATTTTCAGACTCACATACCGCTACAGGATAAGCCTGCCATCCGATCTATTTCTACTCTTGAAAACGGTAGGTATGGCCGAGGGGCTCCTGATGAGGCTCGATCCGGACTTCAGGATGATGAACGCCGTCTCGCCATATCTTTCGAGAAGCAGGAGGATACTGCTCTCCCCCAAGTTCTTGGCCCGCCAGGCTGAGAGGAACCTGACCGTTATCTCCAAGATGCTTATGGAGTCTCCGGAGAAGCTAAAAAGGTTGACCTCCATGCTCGAGAGCGGAAGGCTGGAGTTCTCGGTAAAGTACGAGGGTGAGAAGAGACTGGTCGGGGACCTGAAGAAGGACATAAACAGGCTGTCCCTGAGCATGCTCACCCTCGGCTTCATGGTCTCTATGGCCCTGATAGTCTCCGCCTACAAGCCGGGGTTCTTCAAGGCTGAACACTTTCTGCTTATGAGCGGCGCGATAGTTCTGGCCTTCTTCGGTGGGCTGATGTTCAAGATAATAAGGGAGGGCGCCTGAAAAGCCCTCAGGCGCTTGAGGTGAAGGAAACCTCTCTAACGAACTCCTCGCAGAGTCTGGTTATATCCCCCGCCCCCATGAAGAGGAGGACGTCCTCCTGCCTAAGCTCCTTAGTTAGCACCTCGAAGAGCTTTTCTTTGTCTTCTACGTAAGTTGCTCCTGTCCTCTCCGCAAGCCGGGAGGAGCTGACGTTGTACACGTTCCTCTCGCTCGCCGGGTATATCTCGAGGAGGAAGAGTCTGTCTGGCTCCCTCAGGACCTTGACGAAGTCCTCGAAGAGGTGGTAGGTTCTCGAGTATCTGTGGGGCTGAAAGACCATAACGAGCCTTTTCTTTGGGTACATCTCCCTTATCGTGTCCAGGACGGCCCTTATCTCCGTCGGGTGGTGGCCGTAGTCATCGTAGATCGGGACATCTCCAAAGTAACCTTTCAGCTCCATCCTCCTCTCGGCGTTCCTGAAGTTCTCCAGAGAGCTCTTTATAACCTCGAAAGGTATCCCTAGCTCCAGGGAAACGGCTATCGAGGCGAGGGCGTTGTAAACGTTGTGCTTCCCGCCTATACCCAGATGGATACTGCCCAAGTTCCTACCCTTCCAGATGACTTCGAAGGTGTACCTGCCTTCTTTTATCCTCAGATCCGTGCCCCTAACCTGTGCCCCTTCATTCATCCCGAAGGTTATCACTCTTTTCCCTGAACCGCTGACAGCTTTGAGAACGTTCTCATCGTCCGAGTTGGCCACGCAGAACCCGTAGAAGGGAACCGAGCTCGCAAATCTGGAGAAGGCCCCAACAACATCGCTGAGGTCCTTGTAGAAGTCCATATGCTCCCTGTCTATGTTCGTGATCACTGCAACTACGGGGGAGAGCTTCAGGAAAGAGCCGTCGCTCTCGTCGGCCTCTGAAACTAGAAGGTCCCCCTTCCCCAGCTTGGCGTTCCCTCCGAGCCTCTGGAGTATCCCGCCTATGATGACTGTAGGATCGAATCCGGCCTCCTCGAGTATGTGGGCTATCATCGAGGTGGTGGTGGTCTTCCCGTGGGAGCCGCTCACCGCTATCCCCTCCCTAAGCTTGAAGAGCTCAGCGAGCATCTCCCCTCTCGGGATCATGGGAATACCCATCTCCCTGGCCCTCTGCAGTTCGGGATTGTCCTCCCTGACTGCGGAGGAGTAAACGACTACCTGAACGTCCCTCTCCACGTTGTTGGGGGAATGACCGATATAGACTCTGGCTCCCTTCTTCCTGAGGAGTTTCGTGTTCTTGTTCTCCTTTATGTCCGAACCAGAGACGGAGTAGCCCATCTCCAGGAGGATCTGGGCTATCCCGCTCATACCAATACCCCCTATCCCCACGAAGTGAAGCCTCTTTATTTTTTCCCTGAGCATCCGATCCTAAATTGTATATAACACAAAACGCAGATATGAGAGTGGGGGTCTTTGTCCTCGGCTTATTAACCTGGGTCATTCTCGTTGGTGTATCGTCTGCACAGCCGATAACGGAGCTCCTGAAGGAGTACGAGGAGGCCTCCGAGCT
>WFPN01000282.1 GCA_015487535.1 Aquificaceae bacterium | reverse complement strand
TGGTCCTGGGTAAGGAGTATGAGCCTACCCTCTCTGAACAGGTATATCCTGGAGTCTCCAACGTGCCCTATCAGGAAGCTGTTTTTTGTAAAGCCCAGCAGGCTCAGTGTGGTTCCAGCGGCGTGTCTGTCCCCCAGCATGGCTATCTCCTTCATGATCTCCTTGTTTGCCTCCTCGAAAAACTCCCTGATCTCTTCCAGAGAACTGAAGGGTTTTCGCTGCGCTACCAGGTTCACCGCCTTCTCGGCAGCCAGCCTGCCCCCCGGTCCTGTGCCCATGCCGTCGGCGATGGCGAAGGTGTCTCCGGAGACGTACATCCTGTCCGCGTATCTTTCCCTGTCCCTGTAGAATTCCCCCGAGACGTACCTCAAACGAGTCCCTCCGACATAAGGTAGTCTTTGAGCTCCTCAGCGGTTCTGAACCTCTTTCTGTAATCGGGCTCTAACATCCTTCTGATCAGCTCCTCCACCTTTGGGGAAATGCCCTCCGGAACATCGTATACACACTCCTTGTTCCTTTTCAACTTCTCCTTCCTGTCCTCCGAGTGGAAGGGATCTCTCTGGAATAGGGTAAAGTAGAAAAGACAGCCCAAGGAGAATATGTCGCTACTTCTGTGTATCTCACCCCTGAAAACTTCAGGAGCTATGTATCCGAGAGTCCCCTTGACATCAAGGACGGAAACGGACCCCCTTATCTTCAAGAGTCCGAAGTCTCCCAGCTTCCAGACGATGCTCCTGAGTATCTTCTTGCCGAATATGTTCTCTGGCTTTATATCGCTGTGTATGTATCCCCTGCTGTGAAGGAAGGCAAGGCCGTTGGTAATGTTCCACAGAACCTTCAGGGCCTCCTCCTCCGAAAGACCTCCCTTGGAGAGGACGTAGTCCTTCAGGTCCCCCACATCCATAAGCTCGTACAGGACGTAAAGCTCTCCCCTGTCCTTCTTGTAGAGATAACTCTGGAGTGAGATTATGTTGGGATGGCTCAGAAGTATCAAAGTCTGGGCCTCCTTCCAGAGGTATTCGACTCCGTAGGGATTGGAGGCAACTTTAAGGGCGAGGATCTTTCCCTTATACCTTCCCCTTATACCCTTTACCTTATAGACTATACCGAAGTCCCCCCTTCCTATTATCCCGAGTACCTGGTAGTATCCGAGGACTACGTCCCCTTCCTTGAACTTAGCTCTGGACTCTTCCATGGGAAGATAATTTAGTTTTTCAGAGGGAGGTTGTATCTCTGGAGAACTTCTCTCAGCTTCCTCTCGTTCTCGGGCTTCATCTCACACATCGGCAGTCTGAACTCCTTCTCGCACATTCCCATCATCCAGCAGGCGGTCTTTACAGGGATCGGGTTCGTCTCGATAAATAGAACCTTGAAAAGGTCGTAGAGGTAATAGTGAAGCTCTCTCGCCTTGTCGAGCTTTCCTTCCAGTGCAAAGGTTGTTAGGGCTTTTATCTCTCTCGGAACTATGTTGTTGGCCACCGAGACAACCCCCTTGGCTCCCAGAGCCATCATGGGCAGGGTTAAAGAGTCGTCCCCCGAGAGTATGGAGAAGTTGTCCCCGAGCCTTTTTCTCATCTCGGAGATCCTGTCCATATTGGGGGTGGATTCTTTCGAGCCCACTATGTTGGGATACTCGGAAACCAATCTGTAGATGGTGTCCACCGCGATCTCCACACCGGTTCGGGAGGGGATGTTGTACAGGATTATGGGGATGTCCACCTCCTCTGCGACGGTAGCGAAGTGTCTGTATAGCCCCTCCTGGGTCGGCTTGTTGTAGTAGGGGACCACCAGCAGGGCCGCGTCCGCTCCCACCTCTTTGGCGTGGGCTGTGAGGTGGACCGCCTCGTGGGTGGCGTTTGCCCCCGTCCCCGCTATCACCTTTATCCTTCCCGCGGCGTGCTTTACCGCGAACTCCACCACCCTGTCGTGCTCCTCGAAGGTCAGGGTTGGAGACTCTCCCGTAGTCCCGCAGACGAGGATAGCGTCGGTTCCGTTGTCGATGTGGAAGTCTATGAGTTTTCCGAGGGCCTCGTAATCTACCTCTCCATCTTTGAAGGGCGTTATGAGGGCAACTATGGAGCCTTCGAACATGGGGATAATTTTATAATACTTTTCCATGAAGGTCGGGGAGTACGTAAAGAAGGGGCTCAAGAACTTCGTCGAGGGAGAAGCAGAG
>WFPN01000281.1 GCA_015487535.1 Aquificaceae bacterium | reverse complement strand
TCCTCAGGTGTACCTCGACCCTTTCCCTTTCTCTCCTAACCTTGTCTATCTCCGTTAGGAGCTCTTCCCTCTCCTTCTCTATGCTCTTTATCTCCCTCTCAGTTGGAGACTCGAACAGGACAACGAGGGCGAAGGTGAATATCACTGGCGGAAGGTCCCTAACGACTATGGTAAGGTCTTCAAAGTAAACGCTCAGGGCTACTATCTGGAAGAAGAAGAGGTATCCTATCCACTGAACGGCCCTGTGCCTCTCTCCAAAGAGCCAGCTTATGTAGAGAACAGAGTTGTAGGCAAAGACCAGGACTAAGTGGTATGGGTTCTCCGGAAAGAGGGGGACAGGGGAAAGATCAAACTTCGTTATGTACCACAGGAGGAAGTTGTAGGAGATTATAAGAAAAAGGAGGGTCAGGGCTTCCCGCATGAAGTAAAATTTAAACCCATGAAAAGGATTTTAATACTCTTAGAAGAGCTGGTGGAGGACGTAGAGTTCATATACCCCTACCTGAGGTTCAAGGAGGAAGGTTTCGATGTTATCTCCGCCGCCCCTAAGCATGGGGAGTACAGGGGTAAAAAGGGCATGACCTTCAGGCCGGATGTACCCCTGAAGGAGGTTGTTCACGATACCTTTGACTGTGTGTTCATACCTGGAGGGTACGCCCCGGACAAGCTCAGAAGATACACAGAGGTCCTATCCCTCGTGAGAAGGCATTACGAGGAGGGGAAACTCGTCTGTGCAGTCTGCCACGGGCCTTGGGTACTTATATCGGCAAAGATAGTTGAGGGAAGGAGGGTAACAGGGTTCTTCGCCATAAAGGACGACCTCGAAAACGCCGGCGCCCTTTACACGGGGGAACCGGTGGAGGCGGACAAGAACCTCATCACTGCAACAGATCCCCAGTCCATGCTTCAGATGATCAAGGTCGTGATCTCTAAACTCTCCAAAGGGGAAGAGGTCAGGAAGTGATCCTCCTTATCCCGATCCTCTTTCTCCTCTCCCTGTCGTACTCTAAGGATCTCGCCCTGGTAAGCGTTTATCCCTTCTACGATGTGGTTAAGCATATAGGAGAGTCCAGGTTCGATACGGAGGTCCTGATACCTCCGAAGGCCGATTACCATCACTACGAGCTCTCTGTCAGCGATATACTCAAGGTGTCCAAGGCCGAGATAGTTTTCGTAAGCGGGGTGCCCCTCGGCGGATGGGAGCGAAAGATTGAGGAGATCTCCAAGGGGAAGGTGATCAGGCTTTCAGAGGGTATGGAGCTAATCAGGATGGGAAGTATCGGCGTGGACCCCCATATCTGGCTGTCTCCGAAAAGGATGGTTAGAGTGGCGAAGAAAGCCTACAAGGGGTTTTTAAGTGTAGATCAGGAAGGGAAGGAAACCTTAAGGAGAAACCTACGGAAGGTTTTAGAGAAGCTCGAGGATCTGGACAGGCTCTACTCCTCTACCCTCGCCCGATGTAGGGTGAGGGTCCTTCCCGTGGTTCATCCTGCTCTGGGCTACCTTGCCAAAGACTACGGACTGGAGCAGGTTTACCTGTCCGGAGGACACGTCCACGGAGGAATATCTCCGAAGGAGATGCTCAGGTTCGTAAAGGAGATAGAAAGTAGGGGGCTTGACTTCGTCCTTACGATCTACGGACAGCCCTCGAAGATAGCCAGTATCCTGAGGAGCGAGTACGGAATAAAAACTTACGAGATAAACGTGAAGATAATCCCTATGGATGGTAATGTGGATTACTTCAGTATTATGGAGTACAACCTCTCCGTTCTGAGGGAAGCCCTTAGATGTATGTGATAGAGATAGAGGACCTTTACTTCTCCTACGACGGTAAGGTTAACGTCCTGGAGGGTGTGAACCTCAAGATAGGCAAGGGTGAGTTCGTGGGCATAGTGGGTCCCAACGGAGCGGGGAAGACTACCCTCTTCAAGATAATACTGGGCTTTTTAAAGCCCACGGCGGGTAGGGTCAGGCTGTTTGGTAAGGATATAAGGTATTTCAAAGAGTGGCACAGGAT
>WFPN01000280.1 GCA_015487535.1 Aquificaceae bacterium | reverse complement strand
TCACAGCTCAAGTCGGATCTAAACGGTATATCCGACAAGATATTGCAGGACAGGCTCTCTAAGCTTCAAGAACTCGGCCTCGTTCGGAGGGAAGTCTTCCCCTCAAAACCCGTAAGGGTCCTTTACTCCCTGAGCGATGAGGGTGTTAAGCTACTCCCCACTCTTCTGAACATGGAGAGCTTTATACTCCGCAGGTGAGATCACCTCGTCCACACGGAGAATACGAAGTCCCTTTCCCTGACCTGCGAGTGGCAGGAATGACAGTCTCTAGCCATGTCCTTTACCAGGCTCTTCCCTTTGGAGTCGTACGCATAGTAACCCCATCCGTTCGTCTCCCTGTACTTGCTACTGTCCTTGACCATAAAGGCAACCAGTCTCTTAGCTCCCTCCACGTAAGCCGTGTTCCCGTCCACACTCCTGTGCTTGTAGAAGACTATAGCCACCACGGTTCCGTCCGGGAACTTCCTCCTTCCCTCCTTCTTTATGGTCCGTAGCCCTCTGTCGTTCACGTAAACGTGGTGTATTCCCCAGAAGGGATCGTAGAGCGGATGGCGTTTATCGAAGATGACCATGCTCTTTACGTGGTTCCAGCCCCTGAACTCATCCTCCGGTACCCTGAAATCACCTGAGACAGCAAAGGCCAGAAGTAGAGCTCCCATAGAGAAGCCTCCAGACAGGATAATCCTCTTCATGGCTCACCTCCTAAAAAGGGAATTTTGTAAGTCTTTGATAGATGTCAATTTCTGAAAACGAGGTAAGTGGCTTACCGACTTTTCAGGTGTATATTAAGCCCCATGGTAGAGGTGGTCGAAAACCCCATAGTGGTCTATGAGAACGGTATATACAGGCCAGAGCCCACAAGGTTCTGGATACTGGACAAGAAGGTGAGGGGAGATATATCAAGGCTCGAGGCTGAAGGGTGGATAAGGAGGTTTTCGGAGGAGATAACGGCCGATCAGGAACTCTTTGATTTCTTCGTGAAGCTACACGAGAGGGAGGTGGAGGTTAGGAGGAAGATCCTCGAGG
Organism: Aquificaceae bacterium; assembly: GCA_015487535.1. Lineage (GTDB taxonomy): Bacteria > Aquificota > Aquificia > Aquificales > Aquificaceae > Hydrogenivirga. The sequence goes on along the minus strand of WFPN01000280.1, from coordinate 1,880 downwards.
AGAGGTTCCCGGAGGTGTACAGGGGGGAAGGTAAGTGGGATCTCGTGTGTAAGAGGGTGCTCCTCGACCCTGAGATAGGCATAGGCGGTATAAGGAGGTTCAGGAGCAGGCCCTTCAAGGTCAGATGCCTACACCTATGGACGGCATATCATCTTGGGGATGAGAGGTTCAGGAACCCCATAGGGGAGTTCGTTCTGTCTAAGGTGTGAGCTTCCTCGCAAAGACGAGGTAGGCTGTGTGGCCCACCATAGTGTCCTCCGGCCTGAACCTTTCGGGAACTGTCTTGTAGTTCCTCAGCATTATCTCTACCACCTCCACACCCCCAAACCTGCCCTCGAGTCCTCGCAGCAGATCGACCACCTGGTTGGTGGTGGGAAGCAGGAAGCCGACGGGCGCCCCATTCTTAAGAGAAGTATGGAGCTTATCCAGGTAAGGCACGGGCTCTCTCACGTCCACGAAGGCTGCGTCGAAGCTACCCTCTTCCACCTGCGCCTCGAGGAAGTCGCCCAGGTAGAACTTGACGTTCTCCCCAAGGCCGAACCTCCTCATATTCCTCTGGGCGAGTTTATGGAACTCCTCAACCACCTCGTAGGTGTGAACCTCACCAGCCAGTCTGGAGAGAACTGCACAGAGGGCCCCGCTTCCTGTCCCGAACTCCAAGATCTTGGAACTCCTGCCCGCTCCGAGTTTAAAGGCTATGTAGAAGGCGTCCTTCGGATAGATTATCTGGGTCTTCCTCTCAAATCCCAGAACTATCGTATCCTCGAGCGTTGGCCTGAAGACCTCGAAGTTGCCGATCCGAACACCCTCGGGCTTTCCTATAACCTCGGAGAACTTTAGAACCTCCCTTCTGACGCTCAGGGAGTCCTTGGGCATGAGTTTCCTGAGGTACTTCTTTTCCCTGTACCTTATCAGAGCCCAATCACCTTCCTTGAACATACCTTCAGCCTTGGGCCACCTTCAGGTATTTCTCTATGTTGAGGACCTTGAATATATCCTTGAAGGGTCTTAGCTGGAACTCCAGTTCCTCCTCCTGCTTCTTCTCGCCTATCTCCTGGGCTCCCAGGTCGAGCATAAAGCTCAGAAGCGTCATCAGGCCCCTTTCCTCCTCCTCCCCCGGGTTCTTAACAAGATGGAACTTACCCTCGGAGAAGACTATGAAGGGGTATCTGACGGCCTCCCGCAGGATCAAGGTGTTCATCTTGGTGGGGGAACGTTTCATAAACACGCTCAGCACCTCGTTTATCATGAATAGGTAAACTATCGAAGCGAGGTTGTCCACCTTCTTGTAAAAGTAAAGGCTCACGAAGTAAGGTTCGGTAAACTTCAGGGTGTCCGAGGGTTTGAATTTACCGGCCGTCTCTATCATGTTCATAAGCAGCCTGCCCTCTTTGAAGACTATGTACCTGTCTCCCATCTTCTCCGAGATGAGCAGAAGGGCGTCCTTCCTGTACTTACTCAGTCCGAGGGCCAGTTTGCTTACCTCCATGAAGTGGCTGCTTACCATGTCGATTTCCGGCTTAGCCAGGAACCTCATCGCCACGAACCTTACTATGGAGCTGTCGAGGGCAACTAGGCTCAGCTCCGCGTTCCTGTCCGGAGAGAGGAAGAACTCGAAGATGTCCTGATCCACGGGATAGACGGCGAACATCTCGCCGTTCTCGTAAAAGAGGTTTATTGTGTACGTGGTAGATGAGATCTTAGCTATTCCCGAGAAGGAGCTGTTTCTAAGGCTCTCAAGTATGGCAACCACGTTCACTCTCTTGAGGGGAACGCTCTCCATCATGTAGTCTATGTCTGGAGTTTCCTGGTACTCGCTCTCCCTGAACTCGTATATATCGAGTTTCCCCTCCAGAAGGAGATCCTTTATCTCTCTAACC